>CAMYIK010000005.1 GCA_947258365.1 uncultured Thermoleophilia bacterium
GCCGCCAATAGGCGGCGCGACCCTCTGACAGTTCATTTGGCAGGCCGAGTGCCCGCCCGATCTGGGTGGCGGTGCACATCCCGAAGCGTAGGTACGGCGATAGCCGCGACGTGGCGTCGCTCTGGAGATCGTCGCGAAGCTCGCCGTAACGATCGGCGTCGCCGCTGGCAATGAATCGGACCAGTGCGTCCCTGGCCGCGCTCGGGCCGGCGGGGATGAGGGGTTCACCACTCGGGAGATCCAGCTCATCAGACGCCCTGCTGATTCCGCTGAGCCTCACGGCCTGCCGGTGCGACGGCAGTGGGTGTTGGCGCCACGCTTTGAAGAACGGGGTGAAGACCAGATAACCACGCCCTGAGGAGCCCGTCAGATCCTGCGGCTCGGCAAGCAGATCGCCTGGAGCCGCGGTAAAGCCGACTCCCTCTCGATCGAGCGTGGCTGCAACTCGCTGATCGCGGAGACGCCCGAGGGGTGAGATCTCCCGAGTGCAAAGGACGCGTTTCGCGCCGGTCTCGGCGGCGAGTTCCAGGAGGACCCTCTCGGGTACGCCTTTCCTGAGCACGAGCGACCCTCCGAGGGCACGGAGCTCCGTGCCCAGCGCCTCCAGGCCGGCCCGCAGGAAGCGCAACCGATTCGACGCGAGGTGGTGTCGCCTGCCCGTGATCTCGGGATCGAGGATCCAGACGCACAGCACGGGGCCGCTGGCGGCCGCGTCGAAAAGGGCGGGGTGGTCGGCGACCCTGAGGTCCCTGCGGAACCACACGATGGTCGCCCCGGTACCGGACACCGAGCTAGCTCACACCAGCGGCGTCGAGAGCCTGATCCAGGTCCCCCATGATGTCCTCGACGTCTTCCAGGCCCACCGACAGTCGGATCACTCCGTCGGTGATGCCACCGGCCGCCCGGACTTCGGGCGGCAGCCGCCGGTGGGTCGTGGTGGCCGGGTGGGTCACCAGGGATTTTGCGTCACCCAGATTGTTCGAGATGTCCGCGACCTCGAGTGCTCGCACGACGTCGAACGCCGCGGCCTTCGCGCGCTCCGGCTCCACGGCGAGCCGGAAGGTCACCACGGTGCCGCCGGCGCTCATTTGGGCCTGAGCAAGGTCGTGCTGGGGATGCGTGGGGAGGAACGGATATCGCACTTCATCGATGCGATCGTCTGCTTCAAGCCAGTCCGCGATCCGTGTCGTCGACGCCACCTGATGATTGACGCGCACCCGCAGGGTCTCGAGGCCCTTGAGTAGGACCCACGCGTTGAAGGGGCTGAGGGATGGCCCCGTGTGGCGCATCAGCGGCTCGACGTCCTCACGTATGTACGACTCCGGGCCGAGGATCGCCCCACCGAGCACCCGTCCCTGGCCGTCGATGTGCTTCGTTGCCGAGTAGACGACGATGTCGGCGCCGAGCTCGAGGGGCTTCTGCAGTAGCGGCGTCGCGAAGACGTTGTCCACGATCACCCGCGCTCCGGCCTCGTGGCTGAGGCGGCAAACCTCCTGGATGTCGACCAAGTCCTGCATCGGGTTGGACGGCGACTCGAAGAAGACCGCCTGCGCCGGCTCCGCGAGGGCGGCCTCCCACTGGTCGAGATCGTGGCCATCTACGAACACGGACTCAACGCCCCAGCGCGGCAGGATCTGATCGAGAATCATGAAGCAGGAGCCGAACAGGGCGCGGCTCGCGACCACCCGGTCGCCGGCCTTCAGAAGCGCCGCGAGTGAGTTGAACACGGCGGCCATGCCGCTCGCCGTCGCAAAGCAATCAGGAGCGCCCTCCATGAGGCGCATGCGCTCCTCGAAGGTGGCGACGGTCGGGTTGCCATACCGGGAGTAGACGAAGCGGTCGACCTCGCCGGCAAAGGCCGCCTCAGCCTCCTCGGCGTTCTCGTACGTGTAGCCCTGGGTGAGGTAGAGGGCCTCCGACGTCTCCGAGAATTGGGATCGATCCAGCCCGCCGCGCACCGCGCGGGTGTCGGGCCTCCACTGCTTCTCGTCACTCACGATGTCTCCGCTGAGGGGTAGTGCTCCGGCAGTACGACGGCTTGGGCGGTGGTGAGTCCCTCGCCGTCGGAGCTCATGACGGGGTCGCCGTAGAGCATGTATCCGTCGCGCAGGGCAGCACTGACGCGTTCGCAGAACGCGCGACTCGTGTCACCGGTGAGCAGGCGGTAGGGCAGTCGTTCGGATTCGCTGGGGCTCATCAGAAAAGGGTGAAGTCCTGAGGGTTTGTCGGGTTCTTCAGCATCGCAGACTCGGAGCGTGCGCGGAGGCACGGCTCGGTTAGTCTCAAGCAGGATGTCCTTGGATGCGGATCGTCGGCGACGGCGCATTGGTTTCGTCGCCTTGGCGGCAACGGTCGTATTGTTCATCGTCGAGCTCGCGGCGCTGGCTCTCGGTCAGCTCGAGGTGGCCGCGGCCTGTTTCGCGGTCTTCGTGGTCGGTTGGTTCGTGCTCCGCTCCTGGATGAAGCGGACCGGGCACGTCGAGCGCTAGCGGTGCGCTAGCCCCTCAGGACCGAGAAGGAGATCCCGTCGCCGACCGTGAGGATGGTCGTGTCGAAGCGGGGATCGGCCATCGCGCTGCTGGCGAACGCGTTCAAGGCTCGCGCGTTGCCTTCGAGAGGCGGCTCAGCGACTTGGCCGCCGCTGAAGATGTTGTCGGCGATGACCACGCCGCCGGGGCGAACCAGGCGCGCCATGGCATCGAAGTAGCCCGGGTATCCCGGCTTGTCCGCATCGATGTAGGCGAGGTCGTAAGGGCCATCAAGGGCCGCGAGCGTCTCTGAGGCCGGCGCGACGTGCAGCGTGATCTGATCGGCAACACCGGCCTTGAGGAACCATTCACGAGCCGTCGCCGAGTTTTCCTCGGAGATGTCGAGAGCGTCGAGTCGTCCATCTGCCGGCAAAGCGAGGGCCATCCAAATTGCGGAGGTGCCTACGAAGGTTCCCACCTCCACCACCCGGGCCGCCCGAGTCGCCGCGACCTGCACCGCGAGGAACCGCCCCAGGTCGGGGTGGGTCATCATGTTCGCCGTCGGATGATCGGCGAATTCGTCGTACATCTCGGCCAGTACGCCATCGGGCATGACGTGGGCGTCGAGCCACTGTCCGAGAGCCCCCGTCACCGGTTCACGAGCCAGTGCCACTAGGTGCCGAGCCTCCGTAGTCCGAGTAGCGCGAAAGCGCCGAGCAAGGCGATCAAACCGGCAGCCGCGAGTATGGCGGGCGCGAGCGAGCTGATCGCCACCCCGGTGAGCTCAGCGTCGCGTGAGGCCTCCAGAAGGTACGTCACCGGGTTGACGTCGGAGATGTTGCGCAGCCAGCCGTCCTGCGCCTCACGGGGCGCGTAGGCCACCGAGAAGAAGATTGAGACGAACACCGCCACCTGCATCAGGGGCGTGGCTTGGACGGTGCCGGTGCGCAGCGCGACGCCCATGGCCCAGCACGCGGTGGCCACGCTGAAAGCCGCCGCGACGAGATACACGACGAGTGTGCCCATCACACCCGGTAGACCCACCCCGCCAATGAGTCCCGCGATGAAGATGATGGTGGTGGTGAAGCTGCTTCGCGCCATGGCTGCGAGGGCAGGGCCGAGCACCAGAGCAACTCGCGGGCTCGGGCTCGCCACCAAGCGATCGACGAACCCGCCTTCCATGTCCCGGGCGAGGGTCATGCCCGCGTTGATGCCGGCGAAGCCGCCGCCCATGACCGTGGCCATGGGAATCGTGAACGCCAGGTACGAGCTACCTTCGAAGGCGGGCAGGGCACCAATGCCTCGGAACGCACCGGCCGTCGCGACGAGAATGAACAACGGCATCAGCAACGAGGGAACGAAGACCGACGGCATTCTCCGCACGAGCAGGAGGCTCCGCCAGGCCAGGCTTCCTGAAACGGCCAGCGTGCTCAAAGGTCGCCCTTCAGCCGGCGATCAAGACTTCGGAGCGTCGCGACAATCGAAATCGCCGCCAGTCCTATGACGATGACAAGCCCCAAGAGGGCATCAGAGGCGTCTCCGGTTCCGGCGATCGGGACTCGCATGCCCTCGACGACGTAGGACACCGGATTGAGGTCGGCGACCGTCTTGAACCAGCCGTCCATCGTCTCTCGCGGAAAGAACGCCGACGAGAAGAACATCAGGGCGAAAAAGAGCGGGAACGCGCCCTGGGCCGCCTCCGCGGAACCGGAGCGGAGCGCCAGAGTGACACCCAGGCCTCCCGCCGCGGCGGCGAGGAACACCGTGAACACGAACGTCAACAGTAGGCCGGGCACGCCACCGCTGATCCTCGCCCCGAAGATCATCGCGACGGTGATGAAGAAGGCCGCAAACGCGACGCCGATGACGATGTTCGCGGTGATGCGCCCGCCGATCAGCGCCAGGCGCGACGCCGGGCTGCTGACGAGGCGATCGAAGAAGCCGCCCTCGATGTCGGCCGCGAAAGCGGCACCTCCAGACGTTCCCGCGATCAGTACCGCCTGGAGAATCGTTCCGGCGATGATGAAGTCCAGAAAGCCGGCGACCTCAGGGAAGCCCGGAATCATTCCCGGCGCCTGAGCGAACGAGCCGCTGAAGATGGCCATCAGCATCAGCGGGAAGAAAAGTGACGGCACCCATGCCTGCGGTACGCGCATGGTGCGAATCAGCGCCCTGCGACCGAGGGCCCCGGTCTGGCGGAGTGCCAGGTTCACGAAGCTGTGACCTCGTCGGCCTCCATGCGCTTACCGGTTTTGGCCATGAACACGTCATCGAGACTCGGCTCCGAAAGATCAAGCCCGGTCGCCGTGACGCCGGCCTCATCCAGCGCGCGGACAACGCCGGCGACGCCTGCCGCGCCGTCCGGGAGCTGGATCGATAGGCCCGAGTCGCCGTTGGGGGCCGGAGCGCCGAAACGCGCCATGGTCGTTCGAGCGTCGTCGAGCTGATCCCGTGAAACGGTGATCGAGAGCGTCGGCTGGCCGATCTCCGCCTTGAGATCGGTCGGTGTGCCGTCGGCGACGATTCTGCCCTGGGCGATGATGGCCACCCGATTGGCGAGTTCGTCAGCTTCCTCCAGGTACTGGGTGGTGAGGAACACTGTCGTGCCGGTCTCGCGGTTGAGTCGACGAACCTCGTTCCAGAGCGTGTGGCGCGAGATGGGGTCCAGACCGGTCGTGGGCTCGTCCAGGAACAGCACCTGGGGCTCGTGGATCAACGCGAGAGCCAGGTCGAGGCGGCGGCGCATGCCGCCCGAGTAGGTGCCCACCCGGCGGTCGGCGGCGTCGACCAAGTCGACGCGCTCGAGGAGTCGCTCGCCGCGCTTGCGCGTCTCATTGCGGCTCAAGCCGTGGAGAACGCCCTGCAATCGCAGAAGCTCGCGGCCCGTCATGAACGGATCGATAGCCGCGTCCTGGAGCGCCACGCCGATCTTGTGTCGGACGGCGTCGGCCTCTTTCACCACGTCGTGTCCACCGACCGTCGCGCTACCCGCGGTTGGGGACAACAGCGTCGTCAAGATGCGGATGATGGTGCTCTTGCCGGCGCCGTTCGGGCCGAGGAAGCCATAGATCTGGCCGGCGGGGACGCTGAGGCTCACGCCATCGACGGCGCGCACGTCGCCCTTGAATTCTCTGACTAGCCCGTTGGCCTCGACTGATGCATCGTTCACTCGCGAGGCAGGCTAGCGCGGCCGGGACCCCGCGGCCCGGTTCCGAGGCTATCCGGCGACGTTGATCACGAACGCGGTGTGGCTACAGGAAGCGGTGCGCGCAACTCCGACGCCGATGCGCGAGTAGCCACGACGCATCAGGGCCTTCCGGTGTTGTGGGCTGCGCATCCACTCGCCCACGATCGCTTTCGCGTAACTCGAGTGGCACCCGAAGGCGAGCCCGACGGTCTCCGCGGACCGGCGACCGCTTGGGTATCCGGCCCGTGCGATGCGCTCCCAGAATTTGCTTCCGCCGCTTCCGACGTGGGACGCCGTGCCCGCACGGGCCAGGAAGCGCGAGTGGCTGCGAGCGGACTTCTTCAGGCGACCATGCGCACGAAGGGTGGACAGCCCCTTCTTACGGCGAGTGGCGTTGACCTGCCTCACGATCTTCGCCTCAAGCCCTTGGGCGAGAGCCACCTTGGGCTTGGTCTTGGCCGCACTCGCGTTGTCCGGCTCGGCGACGATGGCGCCAAAGCTCGCGATCGCGGCGACCGCGCCGACGAGCAGAGATGTACAGCAGGCAGGGCGGACAGCAGCTAACGGCACAGGCGAGGGACCTTCCAGGGGGCAGCAGTAGATGAGGAGTGCTCGCACGGCCGTTGCGAACAACCGTGAGGGTTCCTCGAATATGAGTTCGGCCTGTGTTGGAGATATGAAGAAAGATTCAAAGTGGCCAGACCGCCGTCGGCCGCTATCCTGCTCGCCCATGTCTGAGAGCACAGCCGACGGGCTGACCCTCAAAGAACGTCATCTGGCCTTGATCGAACGCCTCGAGCGAGAGGTGGAGGAGGGGCTTGCCGCGCGGGATATCGCGCGCGACGGTGGCGAGACCGGCGACGGCCACCACCATCCGGCAGAGGCCGCGACCGACGCTGACCAGCGCGAACGCGACCTCAACAACCGCCTGCGCTGGGAGCGGCGCCGCGAGAGCCTCGAGCGGGCGAAGGCGGCCATCGAGGCCGGCACCTACGGCATCTGCCAGGAGTGTGGTGAGCCGATTCCTGAGGGGCGCCTGAGCGTTCGTCCCGACGCGGAGCAGTGCGTTCCCTGCAGCGAGAAGCGCCGCCGCCGCTAGAAGATTCTTAGTCGCCGGAGGGTGATATCCGCGGCGCGCGACGCTCACCAACCGGGCGAGCGATACTCCAGACGATCGCGACGACCAGCGCCCACCCTAGGGCCGCGAGGGAGACGTGCACCAACACGACCTCCCATGGCAGAGCGTTCCGGTACTGATACTCGCCCAGTGCGATCTGGGCGACGACGACTCCTGCGGTGATCGCCCCTAGCCGGGTCGTCACCGTTGCGACGTCCCCCTCGCGCCAGAGCCAAAGGGTGAGCACAGCGGCAAGCACCAAGAACACGACCGCCGCTCGAACATGCACGTGCGCGGCCTCGTCGATCTGCCAGATGCGCCGGACCACGTCGCGGTCTCCCGAGTGCGGGCCGGAGGCGGTGACGAGCGCGCCCGTCGTCAAGAGGCCGGCGTAGGCCGCGCCGACCAGGATGGCCATGGGCCCCCTGCGGCGATCGACTCCGCGGCCGGCTCCTCGCGTGCGGTCCCAGCCGTGCATCGCCAGGATCACCGCTCCGGCGAGGGCGACCATCGAGAGCAAGAAGTGCGATGCCACCATCAGCGGATGAAGGTCAGTCAGCACGGTGACCGCCCCCAGCGGTACCTGCGCCACCGTCGTCGCGGCAATCACCGCCGACCAGAGACGGATCGGCCCGGGCCGATCGGTGAGGCGCCGGGCGACGATCCAGGTCAGTACCGCCGTGGCCATCACGAGCGCGGAGAAGATTCGGTTGGTGAACTCGATGATCGCGTGACCGGTGAGAGCCGGGACAACCTCGCCCTCACACAGCGGCCAGTCAGGACACCCGAGGCCTGAGGCCGTCAGCCGAACCAAGGCGCCGCTTGGAACGATGGCCCAGACGGCAAAGAGCGCGACCAGGGTGAGCCCGAAAAACCTCTGCGGGCTCTGGAGTGCGGCAAAGCCGAAACGACTTCGCGCCGGTCGCTGCGCTGCCGTGGTCGCTACTTGGTCACCTCGACGATGAGGAACGGGTTAATCGGTGATCGCGCGATGGGCTTCATCCAGGGCGCCCCCATCAGGCGCATCAGCTGCCGTGCGGGCGGTACCAGCAGGCGACCCCAGAGGTGCTCGCGGGTGCGCCGAAAAACGAAGGCGCGATCGAGGCTCAGGTGCCGCATGCTCGAGTTGCCGGCCATGTCGACAAACAGCCGCTCGAAGTCTCCGTAGGAGACGCTGAAGTCTTCCTTTGGGCTATGCCACCGCATGCCGAAGCGGTTCGGCGAGTGGAAGAAATCAGCGGGGAAGAGCCGATTGGGCGTCGACAAAAGCATGACCCCGCCCGGGCGCAACACGCGGGTCAGCTCACGGGCGTACTGCGCGCGCTGGCGCCAGACATCGGGGTGGACCTCGACGGTGTCGCCGATGGCTCCAACGTGCTCGATGACGCCGTAGCTGGTGATCGCGTCGAAGCTCGCGTCCTCGAAGGGAAGCTCGCGTCCGTCGCCTTGCGTGAGCCGGTCGGGGCAGCTGCGCTTGGCCCAGTCAGCCTGGCGATAGCCCGGCTCGATGCCGCGGGCATCCCAGCCCAGTTCCCAAAGCGCCTCCACGTCGGTCCCGACCCCGCAGCCGACCGAAAGCACCCGGCCACGGGCAGAGGGCGGACCGATCGCGCGCGTCAAGGCGGGGGCCGTGTACTCGATGGTGAACCGACGATTGTCGGCTTGCTCCCAGTCGATGATTTCGGACTGGTCGGCGCTTACGGGTGAGGTCATTTGAGAGAGCGCAATGAGAATGGATTAGCCGAAAACGAGAATAGCCCGAGGCGCTCAAGGAAACGGTGCGGATGGCGATACATGTCATGCAACCCCTTCCATCCAGGACACGGCACGATGACGTCTGCTCCCCCTCTGCGTCAGGTAGCGATCGCTTTTCTGATTACCGTCAGCTCGATTCTCGCCGCGTACGCGGTCCTGAGCTGAGTTCACGCTACTGGTAGCGTCGGCCGGGCGTGCGTTCGCTCGGCCTTTCGCTTCTGCTCCTTCTTGCGTTGCCGGCGCTCGCGCTCGGGCATGCTGATCTTTCACAGAGCGAGCCTGCTCCCGGGGGGCGCGTCAGCGCTTCCCCTGAACAGCTACGCCTTGTCTTCGCCGCTCCCATCGAGGAGGCCGGGCTTGCCGTAAGCGTGCTGGGGCCAAGTGGGGAAGAGCTCGTGCAGAGCGTCGTGCGCGCGGCTGAGGATCCTACGGCGGCGGCGATTGCGTTGAGTCCCGCGTCCACCGTCGGCGTCTACCAGGTCAGGTGGCGGACTTTCTCGCAGGACGGCCGGGTGACTCACGGACTCCAGCGCTACTCGGTCGGCAGCAGTGCTCCGAGCGGCGTCGACATGGACGTCGGCAACGGCGCCGTAGCCATCGGTGCTCGAGCGCTTGCGATCGCGGGGCCCGTGCTCTTGCTGGGGCTGCTCGTTCTGAGAATCGGCGTGGCCAGGGCGCCATCCCAAGAGCGCGCCGGAAGGCTCTGGTGGCGTGCTTGGATCCTCGGCACCGGACTGTGGGCGATCGGGCTCGCATTCATCACCATCGAGACCGTTGGAGCATTCGACGCCGATCCGTTTGGTGGCTTCTCGACGGCGTCTGACCCGACCCTTTCGGAGTTGCTCACCGAAACGCGTTGGGGCGTAGCGCTGCTCGTTCAGGTGACGACGCTTGCGGTCGCGTGGCTCACCGAGCGCTTGGCGCGGCCCATCCCGGCGGGGGAGTGGGCTGACCGAGCGTGGTTGTGGGTGCTCGCTGCGCCGCCCACAATTGCCCTGTTGTCGATCAGCTGGGCAAGTCACGCGTCGAGTGGCAATGACGCAGCTGTGAGCATCGGAGTCGACGCGATCCACAATGTCGCCACCGGGGTCTGGCTCGGTGGACTCGCCGGCCTGCTGGCGCTCGTGCTGTTGCCCGCGAGGCGTCTCGCCGAGCCGACTCGGATCGCGACGGTCGCGCCGGTGATCGTGCGCTTCTCTGCGGTGGCGGTAGCGGCGGTGACGGTTCTGGTGGTTACCGGCCTCTACCGAGCGCTGGTTGAACTCGACACCGTCCAGGATCTTTTTGACACCGGGTACGGGCAGGCGCTCGCTGTCAAGCTGGGGGTGTTCGCGCTGCTGCTCGGCGTAGGCGCCTACAACCGTTTCGTCGCACACCCACGGCTGGAGCGAGCGGAGATGGGGCTGGCGGACTCAGACAAGGGGGCGGCGGCAATCTTGGTTCACACCGTGCGGGCGGAGCTTGCTCTGTCGGCTGTGCTGCTGGTCGTCGTCGGCGTGCTCGTCTCGCTCCCTCCGCCCGGGTAGGACTCTCCGCTAGAGTCTCGCGCCGTGATCGACCGTGACACCGTGCGGCATGTCGCCCGCCTCTCCCGCCTTCGCCTCTCCGATGAGGAGCAGGAGACCATGCGCGAGGAGCTCTCCGGAATTCTCGAGCACATCGAGCACATCCAGTCGCTCGATCTCGACGACGTTCCCATTACGACGCACGTCGTAGAGGTAGAGAACGTCCTTGGCGAGGACGTACCTCACGAGGAGCTCTCCGTCGAAGAGGCCCTCCGTGAGGCACCCGAGGTCGCTGGAGGCGGCTTCAGCGTGCCGAGGATGGGCTGAGCAGCCGAGTGGAGTCGCGAACCGCAGAAGAGTCGATTGCCGCGATCCTCGCCGGCGAGACCAGCTCCGCCGAGCTCGTCGAGGATGCGATCCGACGCTCGGAAGACGACCCGTGGGGCGCCTTCCTTGCCCGTGATGGCGAGCGTGCCCGCGCTCGGGCGAAGGAGATTGACGCGGCGGCGGAGCGCCCGCCGCTCGCCGGAGTTCCGATCGCGATCAAGGACGTGCTGTCCACGCGTGATCTCGAGACGACCGCCGGCTCTCAGATCCTCAAGGGGTTTCGCCCGGTCTACACGGCGACCTGCGTCGAGCGGCTCGAGCAAGCCGGCGCGGTGGTTGTCGGCAAGACCAACATGGACGAGTTCGCCATGGGGTCGAGTACGGAGAACTCCAGTTATCAGCTGACCAAGAATCCTTGGGACCTCGGGACCGTGCCTGGCGGCAGCAGCGGCGGATCCGCGGCCACCGTGGCGGCGCGCCAGGTTCCCTGGTCGCTCGGAAGTGACACCGGTGGTTCCATCCGCCAGCCGGCCGCTCTATGCGGTGTGGTGGGCATGAAGCCGACCTATGGCGCCGTTTCCCGGTACGGCCTGATCGCGTTCGCCTCGTCGCTGGATCAGGTGGGGCCATTCGCTCGCACCGTCCGCGACTCGGCGTTGCTCCTGTCGCACATCGTCGGACAGGACCCCCGCGATTCGACATCGCTGGACTGGTGGAAGCCGATCGAGATGCCGACGGCCGAGCGTCTTGACGGCGTGAAGATAGGCGTCATCCAGGAGATGCTGGACAACGGAATCGAGCCCGGTGTCAAGGCTGCCACCGAGGCGGCGATCGCGACGGCTGAAGGCCTCGGCGCCGAGATCACCGAGGTGAGCCTGCCGTCGAGCCGTCACGGAATCGCGGCCTACTACCTCATCGCCCCGGCGGAGGCGTCCACCAACCTGTCGCGCTTCGATGGCATGCGCTACGGCGCGCGCGCCGAGGCCGAGGATCTGCTCGAGCACTTCGAGCGCACGCGCGGTGAGGGCTTCGGACCCGAGGTCAAGCGCCGCATCATGCTCGGCACCTTCGCGCTCGCATCGGGCTACTACGACGCCTACTACGCGCGTGCGCAGAAGGTCCGCACGCTCATCGTGCGTGACTTCGTGGCGGCTTTCGAGAACGTCGATCTGCTCCTGTCGCCGACATCGCCGACGACCGCCTTCAAGATTGGTGAGCGCGTCGATGATCCCTACGCGATGTACACCTCGGACGTCTGCACGATTCCGATGAGCCTCGCCGGATTGCCGGCGATCTCGATTCCGTGTGGCCTCGCCGATGGCCTTCCGGTCGGTCTGCAGCTGAGTGGCCCGGCCTTTTCCGAGAACGATCTGTTTTCGGCCGCGCACGCCTTGGAGCAGGCGATCGCCTTCGACGCTACGCCTGCGGGAGTGGCATGAGCACGGCAGTCGCCTTGGAGCCGGTGATCGGGATCGAGATCCACGTGCAGCTCGCCACGCGGACCAAGATGTTCTGCCGCTGCTCGCTGAGCTTCGGGGACCCACCCAACACTCATACCTGTCCGGTGTGTCTGGCACACCCGGGCGTGCTGCCGGTGGTGAACGCGGAAGCCATCCGGCTGGGGATTGTCGCGGCGCTCGCGCTTGGATGCGAAATCGCGCCGCGGTCGGTCTTTCACCGTAAGAACTACTTCTATCCGGACCTGCCCAAGGCGTACCAAATCACCCAATTCGACGAGCCTCTGGGCGTTGGAGGGCATTTCTCGGTACTCCAGCCCGACGGCGAGTTGGACGTCGGCATCACCCGCGTGCACCTCGAGGAAGACGCGGCCAAGCTCCTTCATCTCAGCAGCGGCGGGCGCCGCGCCGGCGCGGAGCAGAGCGTCGTGGACTTCAACCGCGGCGGGACACCGCTCGCGGAGATCGTCACCGAGCCGGATCTCCGGTCGGCCTCTGACGCGGCGGAGTTCCTCCGCCAGTTGCAGCAGACGATGCGCCAGCTCGGCGTCAGCGACTGCAACATGGAAGAAGGGTCTATGCGCGCCGACGCCAACGTGAGCGTGCGGCCGGTCGGTTCGACCGAACTCGGTACCAAGACCGAGCTGAAGAACATGAACTCCTTCCGTTTCCTGGAGCGTGGCGTCGAAGCCGAGATCGCTCGTCAGGTCGCGCTGGTCGAAGCCGGCGAGCGTATCGCGCAGGAGACTCTTCACTTCGACCCTTCGACAGGGGAGCTCCACTCCTTGCGCAGCAAGGAGGAGGCACACGACTACCGCTACCTCCCTGAGCCCGATCTCGTCCCGGTCGTGCCCGCCCGGGAGTGGGTGGAGGAGATTCGCTCCACACTCGGCGAGCTGCCGGTCGACCGTCGCCGTCGCTGGATGGCCGACTTCGGCATCAGCTTCGAGGACGCCGAGGTGCTCTCAGAGACGGTCGAGCTCGGCGCGTACTTCGAGGACGTCGCGAGCCGCGTGGATCCCAAGAGCGCCGCCAACTGGATTCGCGGCGAGCTGCGCTCTCAGCTCAAGGATTCGGGAACCCCGCCGTGGGAATCCAGAGCCACCCCAGAGCGTCTGGCGGAGTTGATCCAGCTCGTCGGTGATGGGCAGATCGGCAGCTCAGCCGGCCAGGAAGTCTTGGCCGAGGTGGTTGCCTCGGGACGCCCACCCGCACAGATCGTGGATGAGAAGGGCCTGCGCCAGATTCAGGACTCCGATGCCTTGGGCGCCATCGTCTATGAGTTGCTGGCGGCGAACCCCAAGGAAGCCGAGCAGCTGAAGGCCGGAAAACACAAGCTCATTGGCTTCTTCGTCGGGCAGGTCATGAAGGAGACCAAGGGCAGCGCGGACCCCAAGAAGGTCCAAGAGCTCATTCGCGAGCGCACCAGCTAGCCGCACTCGCCTTCACCGCGGTGTAACCGCACGCTGATAACCGGCGGGCAGGACCGCCTTACGGTCGTGGGACTTCTCGAAACACGGAGGACTTCCATGCCCGCCGAATACCACTGTGATTCATGCAACGAGACCTTTGCCGAGTCGACGGTCGAAGGCGTGATCAAACGCGCGGCCGCTCACAACCACCAGCACCACGATGGACCTGAGGCCATTACGCCCGAGATAGAGGCTGCCCTGCGCGCCAACGT
The DNA here is from genome assembly GCA_947258365.1 of uncultured Thermoleophilia bacterium. GTDB lineage: Bacteria > Actinomycetota > Thermoleophilia > Miltoncostaeales > Miltoncostaeaceae > CAMYIK01. The sequence goes on from CAMYIK010000005.1 coordinate 13,501, forward strand.
CAAGGAGAGTTAGACGGCCCGCATTTTCGTGCGTGCCTCGCGCAGTGAGTGGCGCTTTGCCACCCGGGGGTAGATCATCGACCCCCGGGTGGCGATAGGAGGCATCGCGTGACGGTGATCGTAGGAATCGCGGTAGTAATCGGCGCGCTGCTGCTCGTGGTGGTGCTCCTTGGAGCAGTCTTCCTCATTGGCATGCGGACCAAATCACCACGGGTCCTCGACGCGGTTCGGGGTATGAATCGCCGCTTCTTCAACCCGAAACAGATGAAATCCGCAGGGACACCCGGTGCTTATGCCTCGGTGATCCAGCATCGGGGCCGCTCCACCGGGCAGATATATGACACGCCGATCGGTGCGGTCGAGACGGACGATGGCTTCGTGATCGTCTTGCCGTACGGCACCCGGTCCAACTGGGTGAAGAACGTGCTGGCGAGCGGGTCTGCAACGTTGGTGCATGAGGGGCAGACGAGTGAGGTCGATCGCCCGGAGCTGGTCCCGGCCGCATCGGTGGACGCCTACTTCTCCGCCGGTGAACAGCGTGTCCAGCGCCTCTTTGGCGTGAGGGATGCGCTTCGGTTGCGTCGGTCGGGCGACTAACGGCTCCAGCGCGCCGCGTAGGCGCGGAAACGCTTCTTCTGGGCCGGAGTGAGATGAGAGACTCGCGCCAGCTGCTGAAGGAGCTGCACGTGGTACGCCCGGTATTGCTCACTGGCCGGTCCCGAGCCGAGCGCGTAGCGGGTCTTGCCGGGGCCGAGGTCGTATCGCGGGAGCCAATAGGTGAGGGAGATGCCTCCTCGCCTGACCAATCCGCGAGCGCGTTGTGCGAGGGGACGCCATGAGGGGTCGTGCTTGGCACGCTTGCCGGCCTGGCGCGAGAAGCGATCGAGGCTCACCAATGACTGCATGAAGCCGTTCAGCACGCGCCGCTGCGAACGGTAGGTGTATTCGAGATACCACGCTCCCGGACCGCGATCGGTCCAGAGCGCCCCACCGTCGCGATGACTGACGGCGAAGGTGGCCAAGTACTCACGTGCAGCCTTTCGCGCGAGTGCGTCCTCGTACGTGTCTCCGGGTGGAATCGCGGGTATGAGCAACGCAAGCAGCACCGCGGTGCCCATACCGTCGCGCCACGGTGGACTGCGGCGATCGTCGGGCGTTGTGAAGTGGTTCTCGTTGACCCGGTAGGTGTGTCGACCGGCTCGGTCACTTCGGGAGAGGGCGAGCACCTCGCTTACCCCGGCGCGATAGTCCTCAACCCGCCTGCGGCGGAGGCGCTCGTTGAGTTCGGTTCCCGCGTGAACCCAATTCGGGTAGAGGCCCTGCTTCTCGTAGTTGGTCCAGACGAGTGCGGATCCCCCGGGGCGAACTCGGGCGCGATCCGCCAGCGGTCGTCGGCTGAGCGCCCATTTGGCGTTCACCTGATGGATGACCGCCCTGGGGGAACGGCGGTCGCAGTGATGCGCGAACGAGAAGGGCTCGGTGTGGCGGTCCAGGTGCGCTATCCGTCGACGCTGCGGCGTAGCCAGGGTGATCCATGGAGTCGCGTTGCCCGCCGCGTCTCGCACCTGCACTCCGAGGGCGCTGTTGACGCTCGCGCTTGGTCGGAAGCTCCTGAGTGGGCGCCACGGACCAGGGCGGCCGTTGGAGCCGAGCGCTCTGGCGTCAGCGACAGGGGAGAGGTCGGAAACGCCAGTGAGGCGGAGGCGTCCTCCCGTGGGGAGTCCGCCGGCCACCGGCGCATCGCCGGCACGGCAGTAACGCACCTTGCCGCGAAAGACCAGGCGAGCCCGATCGGTGGTCGGATGCGTCCGGTCGAGGATGATCTCGGCACGCAGGAGTGCGTCGATTGGCTTGCCGGCCTCATCGAGGAACCGGACCCATGCGTAGCGACGGCCATCGCTGCCGGGGCTGAGGCGCCAGGGGATCGTGCCCTTCGCGGGTGCGTGGACGTAGCGCTCGAACCTCGGGGACGCCGAGACCACGGCACGAACAGCGGACGGCGGCCCGTCGAGCTTCAGGGTGATCTCGGGCGATCGAGTAGCCGGTGCCTCGGCGAATGAAAGCTGGGCGCCGGCCGCCGGCGACGCGACGATCGCCGTGAGCGCCAGTCCGAGGATGAGTCGCGTTCGGATACCTAATTCATTGCGGACGCCGCGGACCACACGGTTCTATCGGCGCCTGAGCGTGATCGCCACAGCCCCTCGGCGAGTGATTCGTGGCTTCAGTCTGGGGTGTTCTGACGTGGCAGCATCACTTCGAATGCCGCGCCGGGCTCCACGGGCAGCAGCGTCAGGCTGCCGCCCAGGCCCTCGGCCGCCCCCTGGGCAATCGCGAGGCCCAGCCCGACTCCCCCGGGCTCATTGCGAACATCGCGGCCGCGAAAAAAGCGGTCGAAGACGCGCTCTTGGTCCTCTGGCGAGATGCCCGGGCCGTCGTCGGCGACGACCACATGAATGTGCTCAGCGTCGTGGGTAAGGGTGACCGTGATGTCGCCGCCGTACTTGCGGGCATTCTCGACGAGGTTGTTGAAGATGCCGTAGATCGCGTCCGGATCGCCGGTCACCTCGAGGCCATCGATCTCGGCGGGCAACTCCAGGCGTTCGCCCGGCTCGACGATGCTGCGCAGGGTCGCGGGCACGTCGACGACGGTGGAGCGCGCTTGACCTCCGCCATCCAGGCGGGCCAGGGACAGGAGCCCCTCCGCCATGCGACCCATGCGCTCCGTGGCCTGTGACATTTCGCCAAGGATCACCTCCCGCTCCTCGGCCGGAGGGTCGTGAGCTTGGAGGAACTCGATGTCGCCGCGCAGAGCGGTGAGAGGCGTGCGGAGCTCGTGAGAGGCATCGGCGGCAAACCGGCGTTGCTCATCAAGCGTGCGGGTAAGGCGCGCCTGGGCGCCTTGGAGACGGCTCAGCATGGTGTTCATGGTCCGAGCGAGCAGTCCGACCTCATCGGCCCGCCCGACGGGGATTCGGATCGACAGATCGCCGCTGTCGGCCACGGTCTCGGCCGCCGCGTGGGCCTCAGCCAAGGGGTGAAGTGCCCGCCGCACGATGACCAGGACGAATGTGATCGCGAGCAGGCTCGCGAGGCCCGCAGCGATGGCGAGCGCCCATCCGGTGATCCTGACGGTCGCCTCGACATCCTCGAGGGAGCGATAGAAAGCCGCGGTCTGGCCCTTTTCACCGACCCCAGGCGGCAGAGCCCGTACCAGCGTGCGGAATCGCTGCCCGTCCAGCTCGATGGTCTCGGGTCCGCTGACCGGAAGCGCGCTGATCTCCACTTCCACCTCGAGGGCGGTACCGGGTGGAGTTTCTCCTGAGCCTGGTGGCTCGGTGAACGAGCCTGCGTCGATTTCCGGCTGCGAGAGGGTGGCGATCTCTCGATCCGCGGCCTCCGCCAAGGAGCGGTCGACTTGGCCGATGGCGCGATCTTGGATGACCACGAACGCTCCGACCGCGACCACCGCGACAGCCAGACACACCGCCGCCGCGGCCGCGAGGGCGAGCCGCGTCGACAGCCGTGAACTTCTCAGCTGCGCCCCTCGCGGAGCACGTATCCAACGCCCCGGACCGTCCAGAGGAGCCGCGACTCCTCGCCCTCCTCGAGCTTCCGGCGAAGGTAGCCCACGTAGACATCGACCGAGTTGGTCTCGACAGGCGTCTGGTAGTCCCAAGCCTCTGTCAGCAGTCGGTCGCGGGTGAGCACCGTGCCGTGGTGTTGCATCAGCGTCGCGAGAAGGTCGAACTCGCGGCGGGTGAGGTCCAGAGGCCGCGTACCGCGGAATGCCTCGCGCGTGTTGACGTCGAGTTCGAGATCCGCGATGCGCATCGGTCCGTCCTCGGGGGCGCTGCGCGCCCGCCTCAGGATCGACCGCACTCGCGCGACAAGTTCAGAGGTGGAGAAGGGCTTGACCAGATAGTCGTCGGCGCCGAGCTCGAGTCCACCGACGGTGTCATCAACGGTGTCTCTCGCGGTGACCATGATCACCGGAAGGCGGTCGCCTGCGTCACGCAGCGCGGCACAAACCTCCGTGCCATCGCCGTCAGGCAGCATCAGATCCAGAAGCACCAGATCCGGCCGGCTGCCCGAGATGGCGGTCTGAGCCCCCGCGATATCTTCGACGGCGTTCACCTCGAAGCCCTCATACGACAGACTGCGCACGAGCATCTTGCGCACCTGTGGGTCGTCCTCGACGACGAGCAGTTTGCCCTCCACGATTGATGAGGGTAGCCCAGGTCGAGGTCGTCACGAAAACTCCTTAGGCCCCCTACATGTATCCTCATCCGCCGTGAAACAAACGCTCTCAGTACTGGTGGAGAACAAGCCCGGCGTGCTTTCGCGCGTCGCCGGCCTGTTTACTCGACGTGGGTACAACATCGACTCCCTCGCGGTGAGTCCGACGGAAGACCCCAATCGCTCGCGTATGACCATTGCCGTGGACGCCTCGCGCTTCCCGGTCGAGCAGATCAGCAAGCAGCTGGACAAGCTGGTCAACGTGATCAAGATTCGCCCGCTCGATCCCGAGAATATGGTCTCTCGGGAGCTCGGGCTGCTGAAGGTCGCCGCCGGGTCCGATACCCGGTCGGAGGTCATTCAGCTGGTTGAGATCTTCGATGCCCAGATCGTCGACGTCACGAGTGACGTGCTCACGATCCAGGTGACCGGAAGCAGCACGGAGCTCGAGAACTTCGAGCGCCTGTTGGAGCCGTTCGGCATCGTCGAGCTCGTGAAGACCGGGGTGATCGCGCTCAGTCGCGGCAGTAACGTCACCTAGCAAGAGTACTGACAATCGACGCTGGACCAGCAGCTGGCCATCGTCGTCCAGGAGGATTTGATGCTGTACGAAGACGACGCGGATCTCACGCATCTCAAAGGCAAGACCGTTGCGGTCATCGGGTTCGGCAGCCAGGGGCACGCCCACGCACTGAACCTTCGCGACTCCGAGGTCGACGTCGTCGTAGGGCTGCGTCCTGAATCCTCCTCAGTGGCGACGGCCGAAAACCACGGGCTCACCGTGCTTAGCCCCGCCGAGGCGGCCAAGGCGGCGGACATCGTGATGATCCTGACCCCCGACGAGCATCAGGCGGCCCTCTACGCGGCCGAGATCGCTCCGGGTCTGCAGGACGGCAACATGATCCTGTTCGCGCATGGCTTCGCCATCCACTTCGGCCAGGTCGTGCCGCCGAGCGGCGTCGACGTGGCGATGGTTGCTCCGAAGGGCCCCGGTCACTTGGTGCGGCGCACGTATGAGGAGGGCGAGGGCACTCCAGGCCTGGTCGCCGTCGCTCAAGACGCGACCGGGAAAGCCCGCGAGGTTGCGCTGGCCTATGCGAAGGGCATCGGATGCACGCGCGCCGGCGTGATCGAGACGACGTTCGCCGCTGAGACGGAGACGGACCTATTCGGTGAGCAGGCCGTGCTTTGCGGTGGCGCCAGTGAGCTGGTGCGCGCGGGCTTCGACACGCTCGTCGAGGCGGGGTACGACCCGGAGCTCGCCTACTTCGAGTGTCTGCACGAGTTGAAGCTCATCGTGGATCTGATGCATGAGAAGGGCATCTCCGGAATGCGCTACTCGATCAGCAACACCGCCGAGTACGGCGACATGACGCGCGGTACCCGCATCATCAACGACGACACACGCGCCGAGATGAAGAAGATCCTCAGTGAGATTCAGAGCGGCCAGTTCGCGAAGGAATGGCTCACCGAGAACCAGGTCGGGCGCCCGACCTTCAACGCGATCGCTCGCCGGCAGGCGGAGCACCCGATCGAAGAAGTCGGGCATCGCCTTCGGTCCCACATGTCCTGGATCAACCAAGAAATCGACGAGTCCTAGCCGCCAACGGCAGGCGCTGTGCTGGCGATCGACCGCCGCCGTATTGGTCACGGTCTAGCGGTAGCAGCTCGAGGCCCGATACGTGCCATAGGGTGGCGCCATGGCCTTGATCCTCGGAATAGTGCTCGCGGTCGCCGGAGTGGCGTTGATCGTCGCCGGCAAGCTCGCGTCCAATGGGCGCCTCAAACGCAACCGCTTCGTCGGTTTGCGGACGCGGGCGACCATGGTCTCCGACGAAGCGTGGCACGCCGCGCACCGGGTTGGAGGACCGGCCATCGTCTGGGCCGGTATCGCAAGTCTCGCCGTCGGGCTTGGGCTCGCCATTCTCAACCCGAAGGGGCCGGATGTCGCGGCGCTCGTCATCGTGAGCCTGATGATCGTGGTGGCCCTGGTGCTGGTAAGTGCTCGCAACGGCACACAGGCCGCCAAGGCGGCAGAGGCGCGGCGCCTCGAGCAGTCGACCTGACCCACCAGCCGCTCAACTACGGACGGTCGCAGGTCGTCTCGGCTTTCTCGACATAACCCGCCCATTTGTTGGCGGTCTCGTCGAAGGTTCGCTTCGGATAGATGCGGGCGAGCTGGTTGAGCAGATCGACGTGGTAGCAGTGGTAGTTCACGTCAGCGACATAGGTGCGCCACGGGCGCCCCGGCGTGAGTAGGCCGTAGTAGCTCCACTCTCCGGTGTCGTGGAGCGGGAGATAGCGGTCGAGGGTCTCGGCACCCGCGTCCGCGAGGCTCTCGGCGAGTCGAGCGGCCTGCTCGGCGACCGGTAGGCGCGGTGGGGCGCTCTGACCAACGGCGAGCGGGGGTTCGATGAGGCGCTTTCGCGTACCGCGGAGGTTGAGCAGCGAAACCATGAAGCCGTTCAGGGCGCCGCCCTTCCACGCGGATTCGCCCGGGTAGGCGCGCTCGACGTACCAGGGGCCGGCCTGTCCGACCTCGGGCTCATCTACCTGGCTCACCACGCCTCCACGGTCAACCGGCACGGTGAACGCCGAGAGTGCGCCCAGCGACGCCTCCGCGAATCGCCCTTCCCCTGTCTCGCGATAGGCCTGCGCGAGCAATGACGCCATGCGGCCCTGTGCCATTCCCGAGGTACCGGGCCGGACCGCGCCCGGCTGATCAGGGACGTCGTAGTACTCCCACGCGAGGAAGCGGCGCGATCCTCCCCGACGCTGCACCGCGACCTCCAAGAGCGCGTCGGCCAGACGTGGGGCGGGGACCTCGATGTTGATGTCTCGCCAGCGGCCTGTCGTCGCGACCGGATTCAAAGCAAAGCCGCGGCCGGCGCGGTACGTGTAGACGCGCCCGCGGGGATCGCGCACCACGACCGCCCGGCTTGGCGCCGGCCACCTGCTGAACCACCACGCGTTGGTCGTGATGGTGAGCTCGATTGCCCGCTGTCGGCCGGTGGGAGCGGGCGTGTCCAGAAATCGCTTGCCGAGCTCCAACACGAAACGAAGATCGGAAGCGGTCGCGCCGTCGTTGGGGGCTGCGGCGAGGCGCTGACGTAGCATTCGGCGCGCGCGAGCGGTGCTCTGCGGCAGGTCGATCTGGCGAATCCGCCGCGTGGGCGGTGGCGACAGACTCTGCCGCGGGCGGAAAGGCTGCGTCGGAGCGGGCTCCACCGGGCGCGAGGGCTCGGGCGCGCGCTCGGGCTCTGGGGCGGCCTTGGGTGCGGCCGCCGGCGGCTCGGCCGGCTCTTGCTCTTGGGGTGACGTCCTTGCGTTTCGCTCCGGCTCCCTGGCCTCGGTCGTCTCAGGCGCTCGGGGAGCGGTTGCGGACGCAGAGGTGACGGGCTCGGCGACCGGCGGGGGAGCGGGGTCGGGCGGTTCAGGTTCGATGACCTCCCGGCCGGCGAGCGCAAGGGGTGAATCGTTCTGATGGGACTCGCTGCCGAACAGGTCGCTGACCGCATGCGCGGACGCGAAGCCGACTGCTCCACCGAGGCAGACGAGGGTGATTGCGGCAAGCGGCGAGAAACCGCGCGACATCGAGGATCTCGGGCCTGCCATCTGCCCCAATGGCTATCAGGAAGCTCGGGCGCCGGCAAAACCCGCGCTAGGCCAACTGGGCCCGCAATCGCGAAGACCGTGGTACCGGTGCCCGGTCCGGATGGGGCGAAAGCCGAGTTCGGTGTTGATCGCCCGCACGGAGGCGTTGTCCTCGGCATTGTCGGTGCAGACGATCCTGACCCCCGGCCGATCTTCGATGAGTGTCCGCGTGAGGCGGGCCTTGAGCGATCGGCCAAGGCCACGTCGGCGATGACCTGAGGTTACCGCTGACCATTGCTGGTAGGCGACGTGTGGTCGGAATTCACTGATCTGGAGATCACTGAACCCGACCACCTGAGCGGAGCGGGCGTGGATGACCGCCACGGTCACGATCGTGCGCCCTTGTGTTTCCGCGTGGGCTTCCATATCCCTGATGCGCTCAGGAGTCATCGCATAGGTCTCTTCGCTGCCGGGTGCCCTCGGCGCGGTGTTCTTGGCCATATTGGCCTCAGCGAACGATTCGACCAGCTCGTCAGGGCAGTCGTTGGTCCACTGCGTGATCTCGTAGTCGTCGCCGCCGGCATCGATGTCGCGCTCCCATCGTTCGATCAGGCCGGCGGGAACATCCTCAAGCGGAAGGTGGGAGCGAATGGTTTTGAGTCCCCGACTCGCCCCAAGGGCCTCGCAGAAGGCCGCACCCGGGTCGGCGGGACCATTCCATTGACGGTGTTCCGTCCCGCGTCGTCGGCGGCCCCGAGCATCGTTCGCACGAGCGCGCTACCGAGAGCGTTACGGCGAGCGTTCGGACGTACGAATAGCCCGTACCGCGCCGGCCCGTCCGAGGCTGCGTGGAGCGAGTAGGAGATCTCCGAGAATCCAAGAGCCACTCCATCGTCGCCACAGGCCAACCAGCGCATGTTCGCTCGTGGCGCGGCGAGGGCAACGGCGAGCTCGATATGCGACGGAGCCGGGAGCGCCGCATCAGACTCGGCGAGCGCCTCGAGGTCCAGGCGGGCGACGCGTCCCGCTCGTAGGGGTCGGTTGCCGCGAACGGAAGGATTTCGATGTGGCGATCTACACGGCTAGCGTGGATTCCTCGTCCGCGGTTGGCAATTGTCATGGGTCGCAACCAAGAGATCTGGCGACTACGGATGTCCAACAAGGACCACCCGACGGGCTAGGAGCGTGCCGCGAGCGTGCTCCGCTACCCTCGCCGCTGCCAGCACGTGACCAAACGCCGCCGACATACAGTGATGACTTGCGCCGCACTCGCGAGCGCCGCGGCTCTGCTCGTCGCGACCGGATGTGGCGGCGACGCGAGCGCTGATGAGGGTGGCTGGCTGCGCCATGAGGACGATGGCGAGGGTCTCGGGGTGCTCTACCCGGAGGACTGGAACCGATCCACGACGACCCTTACGCCCAACCTTTCTGAGCCTCGAGAGTTGCTGAGTCTCGGTACTCACGGCCTGCGCCCGGGCTCTGAGCGGTGCGCGCAGACGCCGGGTAACGCACTCGATGACATGACCGAGCTCGATGCGTTCATCACCGTTCAGGAACGCGACGTCACGCCGGAGGCGCCGCCCGGAACGGAGAGTTTCCCGAAGCGGCCCGACGATTTCCGACTGGACGCGCGCGACGCCGATATCGGAGCGGCCTGCGCCGAGAATGGCGGTATCCAGTCGTGGTGGATCCCCTTCAGCGATGAGGGCAGGGCCTTCTATCTCCAGGTGGCGATCGGGAAGTCGGCGAGCGAGGACACACGCCGCCAGGTCGGCGGGATTCTCGAGAGTCTGCGCTTCAACCCGATGCAGACGCGCGCGGCACCACCGCCGAAGCGGGGACAACTCCGCGACGGCCGCAGTCAGCGCCGCATTCCGAACGTCGCTCAGTAGGACCGCACGCGGGTCCCGGCGGGCCTCTCGGGACGAGGGCCGTTGGTAGAGTCGCGCCTGCCGCAGCGCACGGTGCCACTCCAGCCCTTCCGTGGCCGCCGATCCCGACCAACGAGCGTCCAGCGTGTCGATTGCCGCTGGGGCGTTCCGTGAACGAACGACCGCGAGGACCTGCCCTGAGATGACGACCGTCGCCCCGACCGTGCGTGTTCTTATCTGTGAGCCGATCTCCGACGGTGGGATCGCCCTGCTCCGAGAGCGCTTCGACGTCGACCTCGGTCTCGACTGGAGCGCGGACGATCTGCTGCAGAAAATCGGGGAGTACGACGCGATCATCGTGAGGAGCGCCACGAAGGTCCGAGGCGAACTCTTGGCGGCGGCGACCGGTCTCAAGGTCATCGGCCGAGCAGGAACCGGCGTCGACAACATCGATGTCGCCGAGGCCACGAGGCGCGGCATCATCGTCTGCAACGCGCCGGGGTCGAACTCGCTTTCCGCGGCCGAGCACGCCGTTGCATTGCTGATGTCCCAGGCTCGGAATATCCCGCAGGCTCACGGGGCTCTGCTCGAAGGTCGCTGGGATCGCAAGAAGTACGGCGGCATCGAGGTCACGGGCAAGACGCTCGGGATCCTCGGATTCGGGCGGATCGGTCAGCTCGTCGCCGAGCGGGCGAAAGGCATCGGTATGAACGTCGTCGCGTTCGACCCATTCGCCGGGGACTCGCGTTTCAGGGAGCTTGGAGTCGAGCGGGTGGCCACCCCGGAGGGCGTCTACTCGGTGTCTGATTTCGTCTCCTTGCACCTGGCGTCGACGCCTGAGACGCGTGGATTCGTTGGAGCGGAGGCCTTCGCCGCCATGAAGCCGACGGCCCGTTTGATCAACGCGGCGCGTGGAGACGTGGTTGACCAGGACGCACTGGTGGAGGCCGTGAGCGCCGGCGAGATCGCCGGCGCGGCCGTGGATGTCTTTCCGGAGGAGCCCACGACGGAGAGCCCGCTCTTTGGTCTTCCCGGGGTCATCGTGACCCCACACCTCGGCGCGTCTACCGAAGAGGCTCAGGACCGCGCCGGCGTAGTGGTTGCGGAGCAGGTCGCCGCGGCCCTCACCGGCGGCGTCGTGACCGGCGCGGTAAACATTCCGGCTGTCAGCAGCGAAGCCTTGGAAGTGCTCGGTCCGTTCTTGCCGCTTGCGCGCCAGATGGGGCAACTGCTCGCGAGGGTCGGCGACGGCGCCCCGTCCGCTTTGTCCATCAACTACGAGGGGGCCCTGGCCGGCAGCGACACGCGGCTGCTGACCAACGCCGTGCTGGCCGGGCTGCTTCACGGCAACGTCGACGAGCCGGTGAACATGGTCAATGCCCCCGCCCTTGCGGAAGCACGAGGAATCGAGTGGACGGAGACGAGCTCCTCGAAGGCTCGCGACTACACCAACCGCCTCGAGCTCAGCGCCGGCGAAGTGAGCCTGGCGGGAACCACGGTCGGAACGACGTCCCGGCCGCGGCTGGTGTCCGCGTTCGGGCAGGAGATCGAGATCGAGCTCGCGCGCTACGTCGGCATCTTCCGCTACCTCGACGTGCCGGGCATGATCGGCCGAGTGGGCTCGATCCTGGGCGCCGCCAGCATCAACATCGCCTCAATGGCCGTGTCACGCAGCCAGCAGGCGGGCCACGCGGTGATGGCGGTTACCGTCGACTCCGCCGTACCGGATGAGGTCGCAGACCAGATCGGCGCGATTGACGGCTTCGATCGGGTCTGGTTCGCGTCCCTCGACTCCGACTAGGCCCGCTGCATTTCACCGCGCCCGCGCCCGTGATTCATCCTGAGGCGGGCTCTAGGAGGTACTAACCTCGACGGGCATGGCCGGCGCTGCGGCCATGTCCGGAGCGAGTTCATCGGTTCGCACGATGACCTCGAGTAGCTCGAACCCAAGCGGCCACAGCTGCGTGCCACTTGCGCGTCGACATTCCTCAAGCGCCTCCGCGGCGCTCAGCGCCGCCGCGTAGACCCGTTCGCATCGCATGGCATCCCAGACGTCGGCGATCGCGAGCAGCAGAGCGCCTTCCGGGATGTCGTCCTTCACGAGGCCATACGGGTATCCGTCGCCCGACCACCATTCGTGGTGGTGCAGCATCCATGACAGCTGCTCTTCATCCAGCGCATCTGCCGCGAGGCGAGTTCCGATCTTCGGGTGCTGGCGCATCTGGTCTTCTTCGTATGGCGTGAGACGACCCGGCTTGGTGATCAGGGCCTCGGGGATCGCGACCTTCCCGAGATCGTGGATCGAGGCCGCCTCAGCGAGGCGCTCCGCGTCGGTCCATTCCCAACCTCTGGCCAGCGCCAGGCGCCGAGCGAGGCTCGCGACTCGCTCCGAGTGACCAGCGCCGCCCGGGTCTTGGGCATCGACGCGGGAGGAGATCCGAGTCAGCGCACGCAGGCTTTCGCGGCCGTGTCGAACGTTGGCGGTCATCACCTCAGGCATCCGCGGGGCGTCAGGCTGGCGACGTTCTTTGGCGCGGTAGAGCGCCACGTCGGCGCGACCGACCACGTCTTCGATGCTGTCGCCTGCCTCGTGGGAGGCGATGCCGGCTGATGCGGTGACGGTTCCAATCGTCTCAAACGGCTCTGCGGACAAGCGCTCGAGGATCTGCTCGGCGCGGGCTCCGGCCAAGACATCGTCGCTGGGGAGCACGACGAGGAATTCATCGCCGCCAAAGCGCCCGGCCGACTCGAGATCCTCGAGAGAGGACGTCAGTCTGCGCCCGGCCTCTGCCAGCACGGTGTCGCCGGCGTGGTGTCCGTAGACGTCGTTGACGTTCTTGAAGTCGTCCAGGTCGAGAAGCATCACCGTGAAGTGTTCGCCCCGCTGCGCGGCCTTCCAGGCAACGCTCAGGCGGCTGTCCAGCCCCCGTCGGTTCGCGAGCCCAGTGAGCGGGTCAGTCTCTGCGAGGGCGGTGAGTCGCTTCAGTCGGCGCCGCCGGGCCTGAAGCAGGCGCATCAGCACAACTCCGCCGAGAGCCGAGAGCAACACCAGCGCGGCGCCGCCGGACACCAGGGCGTTTCGTTCGGCGCGATCCCGCGCGGCGAACAACGTCTCGAGCTGCTCTTCGCTGGCCGCGGTGCGGTCGTCTAGGCCGCCGAAGAAGCGGGTGGAGACGTCGATGTTGCCCCGGATCAGTTCGATCTCAGATTGCGGCGTGCCATCCCGGAGCGCCAACACCGCGTCGCGACTTTCTGTGGTGTTGTCGAGATTTTGCCGTGCAAGCGCCCGGATACGCGGGTCCGGGGACTTCAGTTCCGCCGTAAAGAATTCCTCGATGTCGTTGGTCAACGAGAGGAAATTGAGCAACGCCGCCGCCGGCAGCGCGCCACCCTCTGAGTAGGCGCGCAGACTGATGCTCTCCGCGGCCCATGCCCGAGACTCGAAAGAGCCTATGGTCTTCTGGACTCCGCGTTCGCGGTCGATATCGCGGGCAGCGTCGTCGGCGGTGAGGAGCGCCCCGGTGGCGCCGGCGATCAAGCCTCCGATGGCCAGCGCGGTCACCACCGCGAGCAGCGGCGCGCGGCGAAAGAACAACCTGGAGGCGCGGCGAAAAGTCATAGGCGAGACGTTCTTGGTCAAGAAGGTAGTAACGCGACCGCGTTCCTGACCTAGGCGCCGGAGGGGGATGGCGGTCAGACGAACGCTTAGTGCAGGGAACGTCCATGGACACCGACGCCATCGCGGGCGGTGGGATCTCGCGCACGCCAACGACGGTCTGGGCGGCCGAGAGAGATACGGCTTGAGTCGGTCCGACGCTGCTCTGTATCCTGCAGTCAATGACGACGACGGCTTCGCACATCGATCTCATCGCGCGCCTTGGCCGTCGTGCGCTTCTTGGCCTGCTCCTCCCCCGGTAGGGGGACTTGAGCGACATCCACGCCCAGGCGTTGGGCACCGGACCTCGAAGAGACGAGTAGGCAGGAGCATGCCGTGACAGCCGACCAGACACACGACCGTGACCCGGCGAAACGGGTCAAGTTTTTCGATACCACCCTGCGCGACGGTGAGCAGTCGCCGGGCATTCACCTGAACCTTCGCGAGAAGGTGGAGATCGCCCATCAACTCTCCCGGCTCGGAGTCGACGTCATCGAGGCCGGCTTTCCGATCACCTCCCCGGGTGACTTCGAGGGCGTGAGCGCCATCGCCAAAGAGGTAGGGGGCGTGACGGTCGCGGCGCTTGCCCGTGCGAATGAGAAAGACGTGACCATCGCCGGCGAGGCCGTGCAGGCCGCGGAGCGACCACGAATCCACACCTTCATAGCGACCAGCGATATCCACTTGAAGCACAAGCTCAAGATGGACCGCGCAGAAGTGATGGCTCGGGCCATCGACGCCGTGAAGCTCGCGCGCTCGATCGTGGAGGACGTCGAGTTCAGCTGCGAGGACGCCACGCGCTCCGACCGCGAGTACGTCGCGGAGGTCGTCGGTGCGGCCATCGCCGAGGGCGCGACCACGATCAACATCCCGGACACCGTCGGCTACACGATGCCCGACGAGTTCCAGAGCTTCCTCACCGAGCTCTACGAGCGCTGCCCGTCCCTTCGGGACGTGACGCTGTCAGTCCACTGCCACAATGACTTGGGTCTGGCGGTGGCGAACTCCCTTGCGGGGCTGCACGCGGGCGCGCGTCAGATCGAGTGCTGCGTGAACGGCATCGGTGAGCGCGCCGGTAACGCCAGCCTCGAAGAGATGGCCATGATCCTGCGCACCCGCGCCGAGGATGTGAACGGGCTGTGGTCGGGCGTCAACACCGAGGAGATCACCCGCGCCAGCCGACTGGTGAGTCGGATGACCGGCTATGTGATCCAGCCCAACAAGGCGGTCGTCGGGCGCAATGCCTTCGCCCACGAGGCCGGCATCCATCAGCATGGCGTACTGGCGAACCCGCTCACCTACGAGATCATGGACGCGACCAGCGTAGGCCTCGCCAAGAGCGAGATCGTGCTGGGTAAGCACTCGGGCCGCCACGCGCTGCGAAACGCGCTGATCGAGCTCGGATACGAGCTGGACGACGAGCACCTCAACCACGTGTTCGTCCGCTTCAAGGATCTGGCCGACAGGAAGGGCGAGCTTTCCGCGCTGGACCTCGAGGCGCTGATGACCGACGAAGTCAGGGCTGAGTCGGCCGATGGCCCGCGTCTGACGGACGTCACGTTCTCAGGTGGGGTGGGTGCCGAACCGTCGGCGACCGTCGCGATCACGATGCCCGACGGCGAGGTTGCTCGTGCTGAAGGCACCGGCGACGGGCCGGTCGACGCGATCATGATGGCCATCGACGCCGCGCTTGGTTCAAGCGGGCGCCTCCTGGAGTACTCGGTGCACGCCGTGACGAGCGGCAAGGACGCGCTTGGTGAGGCCCGGGTGGTCTGCGATATCGATGGGGGGCGGCAGACGGGCATCGGGGTCTCTCCCGATGTGCTCGAGGCGAGTGCGATCGCCTATTTGCGGGCTGTAGCCGCACGGAGACAAGAACAGGACGAGCGCGTAGCCGCGGAAGGGGTCTGATGGCCAAGACGTTGTTCCAAAAGGTGTGGGACGCCCATGAGGTGCGCCCCGCGGATGACCGCGGCGCTGCGCTGTTGTTCATCGATCTCCACCTCGTGCATGAGGTCACCTCGCCGCAAGCATTCGACGGCCTCAGGCTCGCCGGCCGGAAGGTGCGGCGCTCGGATCGCACCCTTGCGACGGTCGACCACAACGTGCCGACCATCGGTCGCGAGGCCGGTATCGAGGACCCTCTGAGCAAGGCCCAGGTGGAGGCGCTGGAGAGCAATTGCGCCGAGTTCGGTATCCCAATCTTTTCGCTCACGAGTCCCTACCAGGGGATCGTCCACGTCATCGGCCCCGAACTGGGCATGACTCAGCCGGGAATGACCATCGTCTGCGGCGATAGCCATACATCGACCCATGGCGCGTTCGGCGCCCTCGCCTTTGGTATCGGCACGAGTGAAGTCGAGCACGTCCTCGCTACACAGACGCTGCCTCAGGCAGAGCCCCAGACGATGAGGGTGAGCATCGAAGGCAAACCCGGTCTCGGTATCACCGCAAAGGATCTCATCCTCGGCACGATTGGCCAGCTCGGCGTCTCCGGCGCCGTTGGGCACGTCGTCGAGTACGCGGGCTCCGCGATCCGCGACCTCTCGATGGAGGGGCGCATGACGGTGTGCAACATGTCGATCGAGTGGGGCGCGCGAGCGGGAATGATCGCCCCGGATGAGACGACCTTTGCCTACGTGGAGAAGCGCCCCGGCGCTCCGGACCCCTTCGGCGAGGCGGTCACACAATGGCGCGAGCTTCCTACTGACGAGGGCGCCCGCTTTGATCGAGAGGAAACCGTGGACGCCACGTCCTTGGCTCCTCAGGTCACCTGGGGTACGCACCCAGGCATGGTCGCGCCGATCACCGGTCGCATTCCGGCGCCGGGTGACTACGGCGATTCCGTCGAGGCTGAGTCGGTGCGTCGCGCGCTGGACTACATGGGCCTGAAGGGGGGCGAGGCTCTCGAGGACGTCGCTATCGACACGGTCTTCTTGGGCTCCTGCACCAATGGCCGCATCGAAGACCTCCGGGTCGCCGCGGAGATCGTCAAGGGTCGCAAGGTCTCCGACGGTATGCGCGCGATGGTCGTGCCCGGCTCGATGCAGGTGAAGGCTCAGGCCGAGTCCGAAGGGCTCCACGACGTGTTCACCGCCGCGGGTTTCGAGTGGCGTGACGCCGGCTGTTCCATGTGTCTGGGCATGAACCCCGACATCCTTCAGCCCGAAGAGCGCTGCGCCTCGACGTCGAACCGCAACTTCGAGGGACGCCAAGGCAAGGGAGGCAGGACCCATCTGGTGAGCCCAGCGATGGCCGCCGCCGCGGCGATCGCGGGCCATCTGGTCGACGTTCGAGAACTCGACGCGGCCGAGCTGGTCAGCGCCTAGGAGAGGAGACCGAGATGCAGGCATTCACCACAGTCACCGGCGTGGTCGCTCCGCTCGACCGCAACGACGTCGACACCGATCAGATCATTCCCAAGCAGTTCCTCAAGCGCATCGAGCGCTCGGGATTCGGAGAGTTCCTCTTCTACGACTGGCGCGACGCGGACGACTACGTGCTGGACGCGCCGGGCTACGCCGGGGCGCCCATCCTGGTCTCGGGGCGTAACTTCGGCTGCGGGAGCTCACGTGAGCACGCTCCGTGGGCCCTCGAGGACTTCGGCTTCCGGGCCGTCATCGCGCCGAGCTTCGCGGACATCTTTCGGACCAACTGCACCAAGATCGGTGTGTTGCCGGTGGTGCTTCCTGAAGATGTGGTCAGGGGTTTGATCGCCGCCGCGACGGAGCAGCCCGGCGCGAAAGCCACCGTGGACTTGGAGAGCCAGCTGGTCGCGTCGCCCGATGGTGCCGAACATCCCTTTGAGATTGACGGCGCGATTCGTATGCGTCTGCTCAACGGGTGGGACGACATCTCGCTGACTCTGGAGCACGAGGACGAGATCGCTATCTATGAGCGCGAACGCGAGCGCTCCGGTCCGTACACGACGACCGAGGCAGGATGGATTGGCGACGTGCTGGGTGGGCGCTTTGGCGCGAACCCGTCGACCATCGCCGCAGGTGGGGGACCGGCCGCGTCGTGATTCAGGGGCGTATCGAAAACTGGGGGGAAGCCCCCAGTGTGATCGATGGCCCCGAACCACAAATTCAGCCTGGGCAGGCGCTGGTCCGCATGCTTGCGACCAGCCTCAACCCCGTAGACATCGCCATCGCCGCACGCCAGTTCTACGGCGCCGTGCCTCCACCGCCATTCATTCCGGGAAACGAGCTGGTTGGTGAGGTCATCGAGTCATCCGAGTATCCGGCTGGAACTCGGGTGTGGTGCCACTGCACGACGGGGGGCTTCGCCGAGTTCGCGGCTGTTCCCGAGGACCGCATGGTCCCAGTGCCGAGTGGGCTCGGGGATGAGCTCGCGGTCGCCCTGGGCGTCGCGGGAATCGCGGGATGGATGGCGGTCCGCGACCGCGCCGACCTCACTCTTACCGACGAGGTTCTTGTGCTTGGTGCCAGTGGCGTCGTCGGCCGGGTAGCGGTCTGCGCGGCGACCTCGATGGGCAATCGTGTGATCGCGGCGGGCCGGAACGAGCGGGCGCTCGCCGACGTCGGAGCTCATGCGACAGTCGACCTCACGGCGGAGGATCTCGCAAGGGAGATCTCTGCCGCCGCGCCCGAGGGCGTCGACGTCGTCGTCGACATGGTGTGGGGAGATGCCGTCGTCGCGGCGATCCGCGCGTTGCGCCAAAACGGACGCCTCGTTCAGGTCGGAAATGCGTCGGGCCCGATGGTCCAGATGCCGGCCGGGCCATTTCGCGGCGGCCGACTCGATCTGCGGGGCTACTCGATCTACAGCGAGCGCTTCGACGCGGTCGCCGCGGCGTATGCCGAGCTCTGCCGCTTCGCGGCGGGAGGCCACGTCGAGGTTCCGCTCGAGACCATGCGTCTTCGGGATCTCCCGGAGGCCTGGGAGCGTCAAGTCAGGTTTGCGACCGGCGGCAAGAAGCTGGTGCTGCTTCCCGAATAACGGCGACCCTCAGCGGTTGCTGACGGCCAGGGTGGCGCGGTACTGAACCTTCTGTTTGCCGCTTCGAAAGCGCAGCACGCATGAACTCGGCGGCCGCTTGAACGAGAATCGCACCTGCTTTCCGCGACGGCCGAAACCGCGTCCGACGAGCTTGCCTCCGCAGCGGACGTCGGCCACGAACGCGCGACGGCCGGTCGTATTGCGCGACTTCGCGACCATGGTGACCTGTCGCCCGGTGGTCGTGACGAAGTTCTGAGTCCACGCCTTCTTGGCCAGTACGAGCCCGGTACGCCAGGCGCGCGTGCCGCGGCCGAGGGTGATGGAGTCGGGAGGCGGCGGATTCTGGCCGGCGCTCGTTCCGGCAGAGCGCACTCCAAGTCGCGTGGTCGAGATAGCGGCGTCGTCGAAGTAGATCGTCGGATTCGCCGGCCGGACGTCGTCGGTGTAGTTGTTGAGTGACCAATGGAGACGAGCCTTGGGGTCCTGGAGGGTCGGGATTCCGGTGCGGTTGATGATCTTGCGCCCATCGACCCAGACGCTCAGACGGCCGTCATTGTTGACCTTGCCGTTGGTCGCCGTGCTTCGGCGCAGGTACGCCTCGACCTGAGCCCAGCGGCCGACCGGCAACCGAGCGGCCTTCTCTGATCGAGCCTCATAAGAGACACCGGATCCGTCGGGGCGTTTGTGGAAGACGTAGAGCAGCATCTTTCCGTCGGCGCCGTTGCCGACGTTGAAGGACAGCATCGGCTTGGACTCGGTGCCGTTGTGGCTCTTGAACTGGAAGACGTTCCACCACTCGACGGTCTGGACCCGCTCTGGGAACCAGAACCACGCGGAGTAGTAGCCCTCCTTCGGCAGCGGCACGGGGCGCCCGTCACTGCGCAGCCATCGGCGAAAGACGCGTACGCCCTGGGCGTGCTTTCCCGTCGCGCCGGTGATGCTCATCTTCATCGACCAGTCGCCACTGCGTGACACGTCGTCGCTGATCGCGGCAACCGCGGTGCCACCTCCGGTGGTCGAGTTGAAGATGGCTCGGCCTTGGTTGGCCGTCCACTGGCTGAAGTCCACGGTTTCGTGATCCGCACTCCAGAGAACCGCGGCGCCCGCCGTGGCCGGTACGGCCCCGGCCAGGAGGGCGGTACCTACCGCAATTGCGGCAGCTCGACGGTGGAGGTCAGTCATGAGAGGAGTTCCTTCGAGGGGATGGTGCTATCGAAGCGTTTCAACGGCCATGACAACAGCGATTCCGGCAGGTCGGGCACCAAGGCCTCACAGATTCGCCACAAGCTTGTGGTCATCGGATGCTCCGCGTGGTCTCCGTCGCGATCTCGGTTCGCGTCGGGAGCGGGAGTCGTGGCAGATCGGGATCGAACCCGGCTGCGCGTTCGATCAGGTAGTCGAGATGGGCGGCGATGTGGTCGCTTCCCCAGTACCTGGTGTGGGCGCCGGGCAGATTGATGCATGCTTCGATCAGTTGCGGCCCCTCGTCCGGAAGCCCGCTCGCGTCGATGGCCTGCCGTGTGTCCGGTTCGTTGCTCTCGGTGGCGAACGAATCGCGGTTGACCGCGCGTCCGACGTAGTCGCCCGGCCGATAGATATTCAGCCACGTGTCATTCAGAGGTGAGAGAGACGCGGGCGAGGCGCCGGTGCCCCCGAGGTACCAGGTCGCGTATTGCCCCGGAAAGAAGCGGTCGTAGGTCTGACGGATGGGTGATCCGAAACTCAGGAATGAGACGCGGTCGGTTGCTCGCAGGCCGTCGTACGCACGCGGCTCACCCGCCGCCTCAAGTGGATAGACCCGTGGATTCCTGACGTGGTCGCCGAAGAGGGTCGCGGCGGTGTAGATGGTGCCTTGAGAGTGGGCGGCGAACACGATGCCGTCATATCCGACCTGCCCGTCCTCGTGCTCGAATTGGGTCACCTGGGCGAGCAGGGCACGGTATCGCGCGACCACCGCGAATCTGGCGGCGGTGCCTCCCTCGCGGACGTAACTCATGACGTCATAGAGGATGTCGAGGCCGCCTCGAACCTTCTCCAGTCCGCCGCCGACCGACTGACTCAATTGGCGCGGATCGAGGGGCAGGAAGCGGGCGATGAGCAGCAATCCCGCAGCGCCCAGTGAGACTGCCGCTCCGCTGTCGAAGCCGGCGTTCGGCAGGAGCGTGTCAACGCCGGGCAAGTCTGTGATCGAGAAATGGAAGATCCAAATACCGAAGGTGCCGACGATCGCGGCCAGCGAGACGACGGTGACCAGCAACGCGGCTGAGGTGCCGGTGAGCCGTCGTAGTAGTCCTGTCAGGGCGGAGCCCTCGTCTCTTCTGCTGCCCGAGTCCTTGCGCAGGCCGGCTGCCCCGAGGGTGATCGAGAAGAGATAGGTGGGGACTCCCGCGACCGCGAGCAGGCGATCGCGCGAGAAGCTCTTCGACAGGCTCAGCAGACGCAGGAAGATGTGTCGTACGAACAGGTAGACGAGCAGCGCCGCGAGCATGAGTGCCGCCCACGCCACTGGCTCGAGAATCTGCACGAAGATGCCCTTGATCCAGTCCTGCGGCGCGGCATTGGCCTGCCGTGCGATCGAATCCGCGGCGCCTTCGGCGGCTTCGATGCGTTGCTCGCGCGCCACCTCTTGGCTGGGGGCGTTGGTGTCGGCATCGGGTGACGCCTCCTGGCGTTCGGCGATCAAAAGGGCCGAGTCGTAGTCGCGGGCTTGGTCGGCGTCGAGGCACTTCCCCGCCGTCCAATCGGAGGGGTTGGACAGACACCTCAACTCGGTCGCGTGCGGTCGCCACGACTGGCCACCGAGCGCCTCCGCCATGACGAGGCTTGCCGAGGCGAGCACGATCCCCGATACGAGCGCCAGCGCGAAAGGGGAGACCGTGACCGACAGCAGGCTGATACTGCCTGCCCTCCAGCGGGCAGGACGAGCCTCGGAAGCGTCTTTCGACCTCCCGCGCAGCATGAGCCAGGACACGACGATGCCCGCGACCGACAGGCCTAGCGCCACGAGCCAGACGGCGCGCAGAGGGAAGGCGGCAACGCCCAGAAGAGTGTTGGCGGCGAATACGGGCACCGACGACGCCGTGAACGCCTGCCCAAACAGCGCTCCGATCAGAAGTGCGATCACGGAGATCGACAGGACCCAGAGCGGAGCCTTTGGCTGCAGGCCACTGCTTTCGAGGCCTCGTCCGATCAGCAGCAGCAAGCCCGCCATGAGCACACCGCCGAGGATGAGCGCTCCGCCTTGGACGAATCCGCTGGGTGCGAAGGTGACCAACCAAAGGCCGACACAGAGCATCACCACAAGCGCCGTCACCGGCACCACGACGATGGCGAGCCACCACGACAACGCCTCACCCGCGGCGCGGGCCCATGCGGCGCTCTTGGTCGGCATCTTCCGCCGCATCAACCAGTCACTCAGGCGCCAGTCGCTTGGCTCCTGATCGAGGTGACGGCTGGATTCGATCCCTGCCCGGCCGAGCTGCAGCACCAGCCCGAAGAGGGCGAAGACGAAACGAAAGAGGCCCGAGGGAAAGCGCGAAAGGTCGGCCCAGTTCATCTCGTAGACGTCGACCTCGAGGTCGCGGTCCGGGTCAGGCTGTGCCCGTGAGCCGAGCGGGCGCGGTGCCGTGCCGCGGCCGAGCCGTCGGCGCGGTGCCGCGTAGCGATCCGGTGGTGGCGGCACGAACGCGTCCATGCCTTCGCGCGGCTTTGCTCGTGGCGGTTCGCTTGAGTGCTGTGAGGTTACGGTCACCTCGTCGTGCACCGCCCAATCGAAATAGCCCTGGCGGACGAGGGAATGAGAGAGCGTGCTCGCGGTATCGCCCAGGCCGTCGTCGCCGACTCCCGGCACGACGATCACGGCCACTCGGGGCGCGCGCTCTGGCTCGGAGTCGGAAGGGTGGGGGCTCATGGAGAAGGCATCCTCCCGGCTGTCTCGCTCGAACGTCGTGCCGAGGCTCCACCGGGAAAGGATCTGGCGATTATCTCCGCATCGGGCACGGATGCCCAGGCCCGCTTCACCGTTGCTACCCTCCCGCGGTCGCCAGCGAGAGTGGGGTTACGAATGCGAGAAGTGTCGGTGGTCGTCCTCCCGGGG
>CAMYIK010000006.1 GCA_947258365.1 uncultured Thermoleophilia bacterium
GTGTCTTGTTCGGTTCGGATGAGCCCTGGTCCGACTTCATGAGCGAGTACTGGAAGATCGAGGGCGCACCCGTCTCCGAAGAGCTGAAGCGAATGGTCTTCAGAGAGAACTTCGAGAAGCTCCACGGGGACCGCTGGTGAATCAAGTCGACCTCAAGACCCTCGCCGTCGAGCTGCAATCGTTGGGTGTCCGGACGGTCGATGAGCGCCCGCGGGAGGAAGTGCGCTCCGGCGGAGCCGGCCCATCCGATGCCGGTTTCCTCTGGATCGACGACACCCCGCTGACCGTCCCGGTCAATGGCGACTACGTCGGGCGGTCTCCGTACGAGCTGGTAATGCACTCCAGCGGTCGTTTCGGGGAGCTCACGCGCAATGGGGAGGAGGTCGGTCGGGTACGGATTCATCCGCGGCCGAAGATCTACGACCTTGAAACAGAGGACGGGGTGCCGTACTGGAAGATCGGGCTGATGCACCTCGACAGCCTCGCCTCGACGGTCATGCAGCACTGCGTCTACTGGGGCACACACGAGCAGTGCCATTTCTGCGCCATCGGCACGACTCTGCTCAATGGTCGCACGATCGCCGTGAAGACTCCGGAGCGCCTGGCGGAGGTTGCGGCGGCGGCCAAGCGGCTCGACGGCGCGAAGGACGTAACCCTGACCACCGGCAGCCCGAATCGAGTGGACCGCGGCGCGGATTACATGACGCGTGTGGCCGCCGCGATTCGGGAGGCGGCTGACCTTCCGGTTCAGGTTCAGATCGAACCGCCCGATGACCTCGGCTGGTTTGGGCGGATGAAGGATGCCGGCGTCGAGGCGCTGGGGCTCCACCTCGAGGTCTGGGACGAGGAGGTGCTCGCCCGCGTCGCTCCCGGCAAGCATGCGCAGGGCCGGGACTACTACCTGACAGCGTGGGAACGGGCGGTCGACGTATTCGGACCAGGGCAGGTCTCGACCTACTTCATCCTCGGGCTTGGCGAAGACAAGCAGTCGGTACTCGACGGGTGCCGCGCGGCTATCGATCGCGGCGTCTACCCGTTCGTGGTGCCCCTGCGCCCCGCACCGGGTGCAATCACCCAGACGGCCACGCCGCCTTCCGTCGAATACGTCCGCGAGGTCTATGAGGCCGTGGCGCCACTTTTGGCGGATGCCAAGCTCATGAGCCAGAACGCGCGCGCGGGCTGCGTCCGCTGTCAGGCGTGCTCGGCGCTCTCAACCTTCGAGCAGGCCTTCGGGAACGAACGGAACAACGACCCCGAGCCGACGCCGCTCGTGGGGCCGGCGGCGGCGTGAGGCCAACACTCAGAATTGCCCGTTCCGACCAGGATCTGCGAGGACACCATGCGGTGCGCCACAGCATCTTCGTCGAGGAGCAGGGCATCTTCTCTGAGAGCGACCACGACGAATGGGACGAGAGCGCCCTGCAAATCGTTGCCGAGGTGGACGGGCAGATCGTGGGCGCCGTGAGGATCTACCGACTGGATGACTTCGGGCTCTGGAAGGGCGATCGCCTGGCCGTCTTGCCTCACGCCCGGCGTGGCGTCGGGATGCTTCTGGTCAGATTCGCAGTCGAGTCCGCAGGGGTGCGTGGCGGCTATCTGATGGTGGCCAACGTCCAGGAGGCCAACGCCCGTTTCTTCGAACGCCTTGGCTGGCAGATGCGCGACCGACTCGACTACCACGGCCGACCGCACCGAGAGGTCTCCATCGGTCTGGGCGGTGCGGTCGCTGCCGATGTGCACAGCGCGGCCTTGGCGTGGGTCGCGGGCTAGTCCAACCCGAGGGTGGTCAACGGCTCGGTAGTGAAGTCCCAAACGACCTGCACGTCATCTCCGAATCCCATACGTACCTCAGAGGTGTCGTCGAGCACGCCCACGGTGGCGATTGAGAGCGCCGCGGCGGCGAAGCGCCTCTCGAGAGCCCCGGCGTCTCCGACCAACAGGAACCCATAGGACATGAAGACCAGTAGCCACCGTCCTAAGGGCACCGCGTCAGGTCGGGGAATGGCGTCGAGATCAATCGTGCAGCCCAGGCCGGTGCCTTCGAGCATCTGGATCAGGGAACCGATGATGCCAGGCATGGAGACGTCGCGTGCCGCCCAGAGCTCACCGGCTTCGGCCGCGGATGGGAGAAGAGCGAGATCGGCCGCTGCCCGATCGCGTCTCGGACTTCGCAGATGGCTGAAGAAAGGCATCGAGCCCTCGCCGCCAACCAGCTCGCCTTCGATGCAGATCGCGGCACAGATGCGCTCCCCTGCTTTGGCCCGCGAGATCCGCAGCGGAGCGGTGCAGCGTCCGACGCCCGCGACCGAGAGCGCACCGGCGGCCCCATCCGCGATCGTCGTGTGTCCACCAACCAGGGGGACGCCGTACAGATCGGCGCCTGCACTCACGCCGGCCAGCGCCTCATGGGCCAAAGCCTCATCCGCGACAATCGTGTTGAGCAGGGCGAGCGGGCGAGCTCCGGTGGCGGCAAGATCATTCAGGGTCGCGACGACGCCGGCGATTCCCGCGACGCGGGGCGAGTCGGCCACAAGATCCGGGGTGATCGCTTCGGCCGCGAGGGCGATCTGCTCCGCCCCGACGCTGAGCACCGCTGCGTCTTCGCCGTCGCCGCCGACGAGGCGTGCCACCATCTCCAAATGTCGTTTGTCGACCAGACCCGGATGGTTCCGGACTGAAGCAACCAACGAAGTGAGGTCAGCCACGTGACAAGGCTACGGGTTGCCACCGCGGGTCTCGATCTCCTCGCCGAGGCCGTTGAGTCTCAAGACGCGGACCTCACGCGTGTCGACTGGGCGCCGCCGGCCGCCGGGGATGCCGAGACGGTCCGTGCGTTGGTCGCGCTCTACGGCGACGACCGGGTCACCGAAGCCAACGGTGAGGCCGTGGCCCGACTCCAGGCGGCGGAGCCCGAGCTCGTTGGCGCGGGACGCGCCGGTGACCTGGTTCCCGGTCTTGAAGGGAAGATGGTGCTCCACGCGGGACCACCGATCGAACCCGATCGAATGTGCGAGCCCCAACGTCTCGCCGTCGCGGCGGCGGTTCTGCTGGAGGGCTGGACGCCCGACGTTGACTCCGCTCTCTCGCAGCTGGACGCCGGTGACGTCGCGATCGCGCCGGCCCACTCACTCGGCGCGGCAGGCGCGATGACCGGCGTGATCTCCCCATCGATGGCCGTCTGGCATGTCCGCAACTCGGTGCACGGGATCGACGCCTGGTCGCCGTTGAACGATGGTCCGGGTGAGGCTTTCTGGCTCGGCGTCGCCAGCTGGGAGTCCGTGGCGCGTCAACGAGAGCTGGCGGATGTCATCGCCCCGGCGTTCGCCGCGGCACTCGAGAAGGTGGGGCCGGTGCCGGTCTTCCCACTGAACGCCGAGGGCATCGCGATGGGCGACGACTGCCACATGCGTCACCAGGCCACCACGATGCTCCTGCTCCGACACCTCCTGCCCGCGATGGCGGAGGCGGCTCCGGCCGCTGTGCCAATCGTGGCCAGTCGCCTCCAGACCAACGGCCACTTTGCGCTCACGCTGACAATCGCGGCGTGCCGGTCCGCCCTCGCGAGCATCCGCGGCATTCCCCACTCGAGTATCGTGACGTTCATCAGTCGGAATGGCACCGACGCGGCGGTCGAGGTGGCCGGGCTACCCGATCAGTGGTTCGTCGCACCCGCGTTGATGGTCGGGGACGCCTTGTATCGGCCGGGTTTCAGCGATGAGGATGCCGCACCGGACATCGGTGACTCAGCCCTCGTCGAGTGCTGTGGCCTCGGTGCGGCGGCGTCTGCGTCGAGCCCCAGTGTCGCGGCCTTCTTAGGGGGTGGGCTCGCGGATGCCGTCGCGCGTACCCGAAGCATGGAGCGCATCTGCCTCGCTGCCAGCGAGCGCTTTCGGATTCCCACCCTGGACGGAGAGGGCACGCCTCTGGCCGTCGACGCCCGTGCGGTGGCCGACCTCGGCGAGACCCCTTTGATCAACACCGGGATTCTGCATGCCGCTGAAGGAGGACAAATCGGCGCCGGTGTCGCGAAGGCTCCGATCGAGCCCTTCCGCGAGGCGATCTTGGCTCTAGCCGCCGGCCTTGACTAAGAGTCTGAAGATCGGCCTTCGCCCGCTGGCGATCCAGGTGGTGCCCACCTCCCGGACCAGCTCAACGCCCTCGGCGCGATAGGCCGCGAGCTTTCCGACCGCGCGCAGATCAAGAGCGGCGATGCCGAAGATCACCCCGCCCATGGGTGCGGCGATGGACGGCGAGAAAGTGAGCGCGACGATGACGAGCCCCGCCCAGACCGCGAGGGTCAGCGCCATCCGCGTTCCGGTGCGGCCCTTTGGTTCGACTTCGACGCCTGGCTCCGCCTCAGGAGCATCGGCCACCGCCTGCAGCAACCACCTGTGGCCACCGCGAAACTGAATGAAACCGAATAGCAGCGCCAGCACGAGGAATGGCACTGCGGAGCCCACGAACCCTGAGCCACCAATCGATGCGCCGATCTGGCCGGCGAGGCCGATCAGAACGCCACCGATACCGGTGATCCAAAGCTCTTGGCCAAGTGACGCGACCGGCCGCACGGCCTGGGATACTCGCAGACATGAGCACCATCGGAATCCCGGTCGACATCCAGCTCACCGGGGAGTCTCCCGGTGAGCTGATCGCCACGGCGCAGGAAGCGGAGTCGGCGGGGCTGGCACGCATTTGGAGTCCCGAACTCCAGCGGTCCGCGACCATTCCGCTCGCGATCGTCGCCGGGGCGACCGAGCGCATCGAGATCGCTACCGGCATCGCGTTGGCGTTCACTCGAAGCCCAATGGTCCTGGCGCTGGAGGCGCTGGATCTCGACCAACTCAGCAACGGCCGGATGGTTATCGGGCTCGGTGCCGGCGTGAAGCGACTGAACCTCAGCTGGCATGGAGCCGACTACGACCCGCCGCTTGGCCGCATGCGGGAGCTGTTTGACGCCCTCGATGAACTCATCGAGGCATTGGCCCAAGGCCGGGACGCGCGCTCGCCCGGTCGTCACTACGACATCGGTGTGGTGGGTTTCCGGCGCACCGCACCCGCGCCCCGCACGAAGATCCCCATCTGGTTGGCGGCGGTACTGCCAGGTATGGCCAGCGTGGCCGGGTCTCGGGCCGAGGGGCTGCTCGATCACCCGATCACCACGCCCGAGTGGCTGGCGGAGGTGCTTCGGCCGGCCATCGCTCGTGGCGCGGAACGGGCAGGACGCGAGGCCCCGAGCGTCGCGGGGGCGCTCACGTGCGCGGTCGACGATGATCGCGACCGCGCGATGCGAGCCGCGGCACTGACCGTCGGCTTCTACGCGACGGTGAAGACCTATGAGCGCTTGTTCGAGATGCACGGCTTCTCGTCGCGCCTCAAGCCGATCCGCAAGGCCTTTCTCTCGCGTGAGGAGGACGCCCTCATCGACGCGGTCGGCCCCGAAATGACCGAGCGCTTTGCGGCGGCCGGTACCGCCGAGGAGGTACGAGAACGCGCTCGCGCGTCATACGCCGGCGACTGCCAACGCCTCTGGGCTACGCCACCACATCACCTTCAGAGCCCGGAAGACATCGCGCACTGGCAGACCGGAATCTGCCGCGCTTTTGGAAACTGACCTCGAGGAATACGGGCGCAAGCGTGACTTCGGCGAAACGCCGGAGCCTCGGCCGGAACCGTTGGACGGACCGGCGGGCAATCGTTTCGTCATTCAGCGCCACGACGCTCGAGCGCTGCACTTCGATCTGAGGATCGAATGGGATGGCGTGCTCATCAGCTGGGCCGTGCCGAAGGGCGTCCCCCTCAGGACCGATGTCAAACGCCTCGCGGTCCAAACCGAGGACCATCCACTCGAGTATCTGACGTTCTCCGCGGTGATCCCGGAGGGCCAGTACGGCGCCGGTCGCATGACCATCTGGGATAGCGGCACCTTTGAGGTGGTCGGGCGCAAGGAGGGGGAGTGGAAGCTCGTCTTCAGTGGCGGCGTCATAAACGGGGAGTACCACCTGGTGCGAACCGGCGACGCCGACTCCCGCGACTGGCTCATCTTTCGTGCCCGGGCGGCAGGCGAGGGCATCCCGGATCCGGGTCCGCGGTTTCGGGAGCTGCGTCCGATGTTGCCCCGGCTGGCCGATGAGCCCTTCGACAATCCCGACTGGTCCTTCGAGGTCAAGTGGGATGGCTACCGAACGCTCGCGCTGATCAGCCCGGATGGCAACGAACTGCGCAGCCGCAACGGGTTGGACATGACCGAGGAGTTCCCGCTCGGCGATCTGCGCCGCTCCGTGTTCGTCCAGGAGGCCATCGTCGACGCCGAGGTGGTCGTACTGGGCGAAGACGGCAGGGCGAGCTTCGGCGCGCTCCAGAAACGCGCAAGCCCCGCGACCCTCATCGCCTTCGACCTCCTCTACGCCGACGGAGTCTGGTTGCTCGACGAGGCGTGGGCGGTGCGGCGTGAGCTCCTCAGCCGGGTGATCACCCCCGAGGCCGCACCCCGGGTGCGGATCTCTGACGACATTCCTGCACGGGGCAAAAACCTCTTCGAGGCCGCCGCCGCTCAGGGCGTCGAAGGCATCGTCGCCAAACGACACGACTCGAAGTACCTGCCGGGCACGCGGACCGACAAGTGGCAGAAGATCAAGGTGCGCCAGACCGGCGAATTCGTGATTGGCGGGTACACGCTTGGCGAGGGCTCGCGGCGGAGCAGCCTCGGCTCGGTCCTCGTGGGCGAAGTCGTCGATGGGCGGCTGGAGCATCGAGGCCAAGTTGGCTCGGGCTTCACGTCGATAACCGCCGACGACGTGCGCGCCAAGTTGGATCCGCTCATCCAGGACGAGGCGCCGTTCCCGGGAGAGTTTCCCGTCGACGGTGAGCCGCGCTGGGTAGAGCCTCGTCTGCGCTGCGCGGTGAGCTACGCCGAGTTGACGGATGACACTCGCTTGAGGGCGGCTGTGTTCGAGGGCCTGGTCGAGGACCCGCCATCTCCGCCTCCCGGGGATCCTGAGACCGAGCGAGTCGTTGTGGATGGAGACCGCCAGATCCGGCTCACGAATCTCACCAAGCCCTACTGGGGTCCGGAAGGCATCACCAAGGGCGACCTGATCGATCACTACGCGGCGGTGTCTGAGGCGCTCGTGCCTCACCTGGCCGGCCGCGCCATGATCCTGAAGCGGTACCCCGACGGGGCGGACGCCGAGCCATTCTTCCAGCACAACATTCCGACCGGGGCTCCGGATTGGCTCCACCGGGTGGAGCTGTCTCGCAGCGACAAGCCCGAGAGGGCGACGAACACCTACGTCATGGTTGACGATCCTCTCGCCTTGCTCTGGGTCGTGAACCTCGGCTGCATCGATCTGAACCCCTGGCAAAGCCGCGCCGCCACACCAGACCAGCCGACGCACGTGCTCTTCGACCTCGACCCGATGGACGGCGTGGACTTCGCGCGGGTGGTCGAGGTTGCACTGCTCATCCGGGAGCAGCTCACTGCGCTGGGCCTGAGGGCCTACCCGAAGACCACCGGTGGCTCGGGGATGCACCTGTTCGTACCCGTTTCCCCGGGGCTCACCTATGAGGTCGTACGGCTCTTTGCATTCGCGATCGCGGAGCGCCTCGTCGGACTACGGCCGGAGCTGGTGACGACGAAGGTGCCCCAGGACCAGCGCGGCCAGAGGGTCTATATCGACTCTAACCAAAACGGGAGGGGGCGAAGCATTTCGTGCGTCTACTCGGTCCGCCCGCGGCGCGATGCCCCGGTCGCGACTCCATTGGACTGGGACGAGGTGACTCCAGAGGTGCTGCCAAGCCAGTTCACCATTGCCAATTCGGCGCGGCGCTTGGCCGACCGCGGCGACCTCTTTGCACCCGTGCTCACCGACCTTCAAGAGCTCGCTCCGGCCATCGGGCAGCTTTCTACCCGCTCGGGGGGAGGGGAGTAGGCGTCGGTGGCGAACCAAATCGGCGATGCCACCTAACGCCCACGCACTTGCCGAGCGCCTCAGGCGCGACTATGACCGCTTCAGCCCCGCCCAGCAGTCGCTGGCCAGGTACCTGACCGAACACCTCGCTGAGATCCCGATGCTCTCAGCGCACGATAACGCCCGGACCGCGCACTGCAGTCCCGCGACGGTCGTGCGCTTTGCCCAGGCACTCGGGTACTCCGGATACCCGGAGATGCAGCGGGTGGTTCGGGATGCCCAACGGCCCAGCCTGCAGGACCCGCGCGAAACGACGCCGGGAAGCCCCCTCGAGGGCCTCGGTGCGGTACTCGCCCGCGAGCGCTCCGCGCTTGACGACGCGTCGCAGTACCTCCGATCGCCCGGGCTCAACCAGCTTGTGGTCGCTCTTCGTGACCGCGCACCTCTCTTCGTCGTCGGCGAAGGCCAGGCTCGCCCGGTCGTCTCCGTGCTCGAAGAGCGCTTGAGTCGTGCCGGCACGCCTGTCGTATCGCTCTCGACGCTCGGAGCCGCCGAGCGAGCCTGGCTCGACGCCATTTCCCCTCGTGCTGGCATATTGGTGATCGCGGTTGGCCGGGAGACGCGTCTTGGTGACGCGGCCCTCGCCGCGGCCCAGTCCGCCGGGGTTCCTGTCGGGGTCCTCGTTGATTCACCCGTTTCCGCGCTGGCACGGCCACCACTGGCCCGCGTTGTGCCGTGTGACTCTCATGGCAGCAACCCGAGTCTGGTGCCGATGGTCGCGGTGGCTCAGGCGCTTGCCGACGCACTCGCGCGTCCGGTGGAGCGTCGTATTCCCAGCGGCGGCCTGGCAGCTGCTTAGCAATCGTCCCGACCTCGGGACGATTGCCTGATACCAGCACGCTAGAATCTCCCGCCCGACTAAAGGAGACGCGTGGCCGACGAGAATGGCCGTACCGGCACATTCAGCGTGAAGAGTGGACTGGCCCAGATGCTGAAGGGCGGGGTCATCATGGACGTGACCACACCCGACCAGGCCCGCATCGCCGAAGAGGCCGGGGCATGCGCGGTGATGGCGCTCGAGCGCATTCCGGCCGACATCCGGGTGTCCGGCGGGGTTGCCCGCATGAGCGATCCCGAGATGATCACGAGAATCCAAGAGGTCGTGACGGTTCCGGTCATGGCGAAGTGCCGCATCGGACACTTCGTCGAGGCTCAGGTGCTGCAATCTCTCGACATCGACTACGTGGACGAGAGCGAAGTCCTTACGCCCGCTGATGAGGCTAACCACATCGACAAGCGCGGTTTCACCGTGCCGTTCGTTTGTGGCGCGACTGATCTCGGTGAGGCCCTTCGACGCATCGGCGAGGGCGCGGCCATGATCCGGACCAAGGGTGAGGCAGGCACCGGCAACGTCGTCGAAGCAGTGCGCCACATGCGGACCATTCGCGGCGACATCGGTCGCCTGGCGTCGTTGAGTCCTGAGGAGGTCTACGCGGCCGCGAAGGAGTTTCGTGCTCCTCTTGAGCTCGTGGAGCAGGTTGCACGCGACGAGGCGCTTCCCGTGGTCAACTTCTCCGCAGGCGGCATCGCCACCCCCGCGGACGCCGCGCTGATGATGCAGCTCGGTGCCGACGGGGTGTTCGTCGGCAGCGGCATCTTCAAGAGCGAGGACCCGCCCAGCCGGGCGCGCGCCATTGTCGAGGCCACGACGCACTTCGAGGACCCCGAGGTGATCGCTCGCGTCTCTCGCGGCCTGAAAGACGCCATGCCTGGGCTGGAGATCGGCCCGCTCGCCGAGTCGGAGCTGCTCCAAACTCGAGGCTGGTGAGCCCGGCCCGTTTGCCAGGACCCCCCGTCGTCGGGGTTCTGGCCATCCAGGGAGCGTTTCGAGAGCACATCGCCTCGCTGGCAAGAGTTGGTGCCGAGGGACGCGAGGTCCGCACCTCAAAGGACCTGGACGGCATCGACGGCCTGATCCTTCCAGGCGGCGAAAGCACCACACTGCGCCTTGCCGGTGGGGAGTCGGGACTACTGGAGGCCGTCGCCGAATTGCGCGCCGCCGGAGTACCGATGCTTGGCACCTGCGCCGGAATGATCCTTCTGGCCGACCGACTCTCCGGTGGCTCTGCGCCAATGATCCGGGGGCTCGACATCGAGGTCAGAAGAAATGCCTACGGGCGCCAGCGGGCCTCGTTCGAGTGCGAGCTCAGCATCGAGGCGCTCGGAGCTGAGCCGCTACGGGCGATCTTCATCCGCGCACCCTGGGTCGAGTCCGTCGGGCCCGATGTCGAGGTGCTCGCCGAGTACGCCGGGCGGGCTGTCGCCGTACGTCAGGGGCCGCTGGTTGCCACCGCTTTCCATCCTGAGTTGACGGATGATCCGCGCGTGCACGCTCTATTCCTCGATACGCTGCGAGACAACGCGATGCCGCAGCTGCGGAGCAAGGGGGAACCCGGTGTCCGGACACAGTAAGTGGTCGACCATCAAGCGCAAGAAGGGCGCCGCCGACGCCAAACGCGGGCAGCTCTTCTCCAAACTCTCACGGGCGATAATCGTCGCCGCCAAGGAAGGTGGCCCTGACCCCGAGGCCAACGCGGCACTTGCGGCCGCCGTGCAGAAGGCGCGCGACAACTCGATGCCCAAGGACAACATCGAGCGCGCCATCCAGCGCGCCGTCGGCGGAGAGGGCGGAGAGCTCGAGACCATCACCTACGAGGGCTACGGCGCCGGTGGCGTGGCGGTCTACCTGGTGACGCTGACGGACAACAAGAACCGGACCGCAGCGGATGTCCGGCATGCCTTCACCAAGCACAATGGCTCACTCGGCACCTCCGGCAGCGTCGCCTGGCAGTTCGACAAGAAGGGTGTGATCTTGATCGATGCCGAGGGCATCGACGAAGACGCGCTCATGGACGCCGCTCTCGAGGCCGGTGCCGAAGACATCGCGGTCGACGGAACCCAGTGGCAGGTGACGGCCGAGCCGACCGAGTTCGGCGCGGTCCGCCAGTCCATTGAAGGTGCCGGCATCACAATGGCCTCGGCCGAGGTCACAATGCTTCCGCAGACGACCGTGGAGCTGAACGAGAAAGAAGCGCGTTCGGTCCTGAAGCTGATCGATGCGCTTGAAGAAAGCGATGACGTCCAGGACGTCTACGCGAACTTTGACATCTCCGAAGACATCCTGGAGGCCGTGGCGGGCTAGGTCTGCCGCCTGAGGCGTCTGCCAGCATGGCTGGCGTGATCCTCGGCATCGATCCCGGGCTGGCCTCCACCGGCTACGCCGTCCTCGCGCGCGATGGAACTCGTCTGCGCGGCATCGCGGACGGAACCCTGAAGACGTCTCCTCGGATGGAGCAACCGGAGCGCCTCAAGATCTTGTTCGACGGCGTCATGGCGGTCGCGCACGAGCACGAGCTGGAAAGCGCGGCGATCGAGGCCTGGTTCGTCCACTCCGCTGCCAAGTCGACCATGGGCACCGCCGAGGCGAGGGGTGCGATCCAGGTGGCATTGGCTCAGGCGGGCCTGGCCGTCACCGAGTACACCCCGAAGTCGATCAAACAGTCGGTCGCGGGATTCGGTGGCGCCGACAAGGCGCAGGTCCACGCCATGGTGAGACGACTCTGCGGGCGCGATTGCGCCAGCAATCATTCCGCGGATGCCATGGCCGTCGCCATCTGCCATGCGACCAGCGCACCGCTTCGGCACGCCATCCGCCGAGCGAAGTAGCGTTGGACCGATGATCCGCACCCTCCGCGGGCGCCTCGCCGCGCTCGAGTCCGACGGAGCCGTCGTCGAGGTCGGCGGCATCGGCGTGCTCGCCCGCGTGTCGGCGACAACTATGACCCGGCTGCCCGCGCCCGGCGAGTCGGTCTCCTTGCTCACGCATCTCGTGGTGCGAGAAGAGGCGCTCGATCTCTATGGGTTCCTCGATGCCGCAGAGCGGGATCTCTTTGAAGCCTTCATCGGGATCAGTGGGGTAGGGCCGCGGTTGGCGCTTGCCATCTGCGGCGTCTCCCGTCCCGATGAGCTCCGGCTCGCGATCGCGCGGGGCGACTCCCGCGTGCTTCAGAGCGCCCCAGGTGTAGGCAAGCGCACGGCTGAGCGCGTCGTTCTGGAGCTGAAGGACCGCCTCGGTCAGATTGCAGCGACGACCTCGGGCGAGGACGGGGCGTCTCCGGCCGCGGCCGTCATGGCCGCGCGCGACGGTCTCATGAGTCTCGGGTTCAGCGGCGACGAAGCCGACGAGGCCCTTTCCGGCGCACCGGTCGAGGCCGACTCTGAGGAGCTGGTGAGGTACGGCCTGGAAGCGCTGAGGCGGAGATGACCGACGAGGAGCGCCTGGGCGACGCCGACGAGGCAGAGGGGGAAGAGGAGCTCGACAGGTCACTGAGGCCGCGCAGCCTCGATGACTTCCTGGGACAAGGTTCGGTCTCCCTGCAGCTCGGGATCTTCTTGACGGCAGCGCGACAGCGCGGCGAGCCGTTGGATCACACTCTTCTGGCGGGGCCTCCCGGCCTCGGCAAGACGTCCCTGGCGGGGATCATCGCCTCGGAGCTCGAGGCGGAGTTCCACCCGACCAGCGGCCCCATGATGGAGCGCAAGGGTGATCTCGCGGCAATCCTGACGGCGATCGAGCCGGGTGGCGTTCTGTTCATCGACGAGATCCACCGCCTCAATCCCGCAGTCGAGGAGGTCCTCTACTCGGCCATGGAGGACTTCCAACTGGACGTCGTCCTCGGGCAGGGTCCGTCCGCGCGGACGCTTCGTTTGGATCTGCCGCCCTTCACGCTCGTCGGGGCGACGACCCGGACGGGACTGTTGACGACGCCTCTACTCGGTCGCTTTGGCGTAGTGCAGCGGCTTGACTATTACTCGGTGGCTGACCTCGCTCGGATCGTCTCCCGCTCGGCGGGTCTCCTGGAGCTAGAGATCGATGAGGCAGGAGCCGAGGCTTTGGCCGGGCGTGCGCGAGGCACCCCGCGGATCGCCAATCGCCTCTTGCGGCGTGTGAGGGATGTCGCGCAGGTCGAAGGGCAAGCCGTCATCGACGAGGCGTACGCGCGGAAGGCTCTCGGCGTTCTCGAGGTCGACGAGCTGGGGCTTGATGACTTGGACCGTCAGATCCTGAGGTGCTTGGCCATCACGTTCGAAGGACGACCGATCGGTCTCGGCACGCTTTCCGACGCTGTGGGTGAGGCACCCGACACGGTCGAGGACGTCTACGAGCCGTACCTGCTGCAGGAAGGGCTGCTGGCACGTACGCCACGGGGCCGTATCGCCACCGCCCGTGCGTATCGCCATCTCGGCCTCGAACCTCCGAAACCGGACGCGGCACAGGGTGGCCTCTTCTAAGCGACGCGCGGTCATCGCTGGGCTCATCGGCGCGATGATCGTGATCTTGGCCGGCTTGGCCTTCGTGCGGCCGTCGGTCGTCGGCTTCGGCGACGATGAGATCGCCGAGTTCGTCCTGTTGCCGCTTGCGACAGCCGAGTCCGAGGCAACAGACACGGCGGTTGAGCGGACCATCGGGCTCATCGAGGCACGAGCGGAGGCTTTCGGTGTCGATCCACCCGAGATCCTCCGGGAGGACGACAAGATCGTGGTCGGCGTGGCGGAAGGGAAAGATCCCGAGGGCTTGGTGAACGACCTCACCAAGCGGGGTCGGATCGAGTTCTTCGACTACGAGGCGAACCTCGTCGGGGAAGGCACTCTCGACAGCCTGACAGCGGCGATAGAGAGAGCCGGCGCCGCGCCCGGCATCGAGGGCGATTTCTATCTCTTCGATCCCCAGGACGAGTTGGTCGTGGGACCGGTATTCGGACGAATCGCGCTGGATGCAGTCGTCGCCGAACGTCTCCCTACCGGGCCGGCGGACGGCTCGTCGGAGCGAAGTGTCAGGCCAGGGCGCCTCGTCGCGGTCGAGAAGCAGAAGCTCTCACCAGACTCCAAGCTGACCCAATCCGCGTACCAGGTTCTTCGGGATCGACCGACGCTCGACAACCTCGACATCGAGCTCGTATTCGTGCGAACGAATGCTGAGACGCTTGGCGAACCGACCATCGACCTCGCAATGGACTTCACCGACGAGGGTGGAGACACGTTTCAGGACATCACGGCCGATTTGGCCCAGCGGGGGCAGATGCTGCAGACGAACCAGACCTTCGCCGTGATCTTGGACAACGAGATCATCAGCCGGCCGTTCGTCGATTTCAGAGAGCTGCCCAACGGCGTTCCTGGAGGACGCGCCGTCATTCAAGGGAACTTCACGCCAGAAGAGGCGAAGAGGCTGCAGGCTCAGATCAACGACCCGTTGCCATTGCAGCTCGAAATCCTCCAGCGCAGATAGCTCACGTGAGGCCCTTTGCTAGTTTCCGCCCGCTCCCAACCGCTTCCCTGGAGACCTCCGCTGTCCGGCTTACTGCTGCCGATCTACATCGTTCTGTTCGCCCTCATCATCTGGTGGGTGGCTATCCGACCCCAGCAGCGGCGGCGCAAGGAGATGGACGCGCTTCAGTCGCGCCTCATGGTCGGCGCGGAGATCGTGACCACCAGCGGCATCCACGGAACAGTGACGGCGATCGAAGACGAGGGCACCGTGCTGCTCGAAATCGCGGAGGACACCGACATCCGAATCGCGAAGGCTGCGGTTGGGGAGATCCTCGGTTCTGGCCCCGACGAGTGACCGGATCGGGGCTCGTCGGCAAGAAGCACGAAGATCGCCAGAGCGCGCTTAAGGAAACTAGGCGACATGGCCGATGAACGGTTTCGTGCCACTGTGTTGAGCCGTGGCGAGCGCCCTTCGCGTCGAGTGCCTTATGAGTGCGTGGTCCTGGCATGTGGACCCGCGTTGCCCCCTGAGATGAGGAGTTGCACCACGTGAATGAGGTGCGCCGTGCATGGATGATGATGGCGGTCGTGATCGGCCTGGTCGCGGCGTCGATCACGGTGGTCGTGCTCCGTCCGACGGTTCTTGGCTTGGATCTACAAGGCGGGGTGGAGGTCGTGCTTCAGGGGCGCGCGACCGCTGAGTCCGAGGTCAACGACGAGGCCATCGAGCGATCAATCGAGGTCATTCGGAATCGTGTCGACCGCTTCGGCGTAACCGAGCCCGAGATCCAGAAGCAGGGCGACGACCAGATCATCGTGGCCCTGCCGGGTGCGGACAATCCCGAGCAGGTGGTCGAGGACCTGATCCGCCCCGCCCAGCTCAACTTCTACGACTACGAGGAGAACCTCGCTGGTCAGGGCACGCTCGACACGCTGTTCCAGGCCGTCAAGCGCGCGCAGCGCACGACACCGGATAACGCCGAACTCAGACGGCCGGCCTTCTACTTGTTCGGGAAGGCTCCTCAGCGAGAATTCCTACTGGGACCGAAGTTTGGTCGACAGTCCTTCGATGACGCGGTCGAGGCGCAGTTCCCGCAGGGGCGCCCTGGCGGCACGACCATCGAGGAGGTGCCCGCAGGCCTGCTCGTCGCCAGCGAGGAGCAGCAGCTCTCTCAAGACAGCGACCTGACCCAGTCGCAGTTCCACGTGCTCCAGAACAACCCGGGTCTGTCGGGCAACGACATCGAGCGGGCCTTCGTTCAGACCAATACGCAGACCCTGGGCGACCCGACGATCGACGTCGCCATGGACTTCACCGACGAGGGTGGAGACAAGTTCCAGGACATCACCGCGGAGCTCGCTCAGCGCGGGCAGATCCTGCAGACGAACCAGACGTTCGCGGTCATTCTGGACAACGAAATCGTCAGCCGCCCTTTCATTGACTTCCAAGACCTCCCGACCGGTATCAGTGGTGGGCGGGCGGTCATCCAGGGGAACTTCTCGACAGGTGAGGCACGGCGTCTCGCCGATCAGATCAACTCCGGTGCCATCCCGATCGAGCTCGAAGTCATCAGCCAGCAGGAGGTCTCAGCGACCCTTGGTGCGGAGTCCCTCAGGCAGGGCCTGATCGCCGGTCTCGTGGGTCTCGCCCTGGTGCTGATCTTCCTCATCGCCTACTACCGGGTCTTGGGCGCGGTTGCTGCCTTGGCGCTGCTGATCTACGCCTCGATGCTCTACGCCGCGATCGAATTGGTGCCGGTCACGCTGACGCTGCCGGGTATCGCGGGAATCATCCTCACCATCGGCGTCGCCTCAGACGCGAACGTCGTGATCTTCGAACGCGTGCGAGAAGAGGCGCGTGCGGGACGCACGCCGAGAACAGCTCTTCTGAACGGATACAAACGCGGTATCAGCGCCATCATCGACGCGAACGTCGTGACGCTCGCCACCGCAGTGATCCTGTTCCTGTTCGCGACCGCCGGAGTCCGTGGCTTCGCCTTCACCCTGTTCATCGGTGTCCTGCTGTCGTTCTTCACCGCGGTCTTCGCCACGAGGGCGATCTTCGGCCTGCTGGTGGACACACCGGTGCTGCGCGATGACCGGTTCATGGGCCTCAAGCAGAAACAGCCGAACTGGAACTTTGACTTCGTCGGCCGTTGGAAGATGTGGTTGGCCATTTCGTTCATTCCGATCATCATCGGAATGGGCTGGATCGGCATCAACGGTCTGAACCTCGGCCTCGACTTCGAGAGCGGTAGCCGCTTCCAGCTGGCCTTCGAGGAGCAACCAAGCGAGACGGCCGTGCGCGAGGCCTTCGCGGACCTCGGCCTAACGGCGAAGGTGCAGGAAACCGAGTCGGTTACCGAGCAAGGCCTGCTGGGTTTCCAGGTCACGACATCGGTGCTCCAACCCGAGGCGCGCAACGAGGTCGAGGATGCGCTCCAGGAGCAACTCGGCGAGTTCGAGGTCGAGCAGTTCGATCTCGTCGGGCCGACCTTCGGACGCCAGATCGTGCGCAACGCGATCACCGCGATCATCCTGTCGTTCATCGCGATGGTCGTCTATCTGACCATCCGATTCGAGTACAAGCTCGCCCTGCCCGCACTTCTGTCGGTCGTCCAAGACGTGCTGCTCTCGATCTCGATCTACGCCTTCACAGGACGGGAGGTCACCGCGGCGACGGTGGCCGCCTTGCTTACCGTGCTCGGGTACTCCTTGTACGACGTGGTGATCGTGTTCGACCGAATACGAGAAAACGTTCCGATCCTGCGCGGATGGAAGTACCGCGACATCGTGAACCGCTCGGTCGCCGAGGTGCTGTCGCGATCCTTGATCACGACCTTCACAACCTTGGTACCGATCATCGCCCTGTTCTTCTTCGGCGGAGAGACGCTCAAGGACTTCGCGTTCGCGCTGGCGGTCGGAATCTTCTCCGGTGGTGCATCGTCGATCGTGATATCCGCGCCCCTTGCCGCCCTCTGGAAAGAGCGTGAGGACCCGGACAAACAGGCGCCGACCAAGGCGGAGAAGCGCGCCAAGCTCACCACCGGGCGCGACTCGGACGTCGCCGACGTGGACGAGCTGACTCGTGCGGAGATGATGCTCGACCAGGAACTCGCCGCGGAGGTCGCGCGCGCGGAGGGCAAGTCCCAGATCGGGGCCGGCGAGGTGGAGATAGAGATCGCCGACCAGGCGCTGCAGGATGCCCTCCCTGATGAGGAGCCTCCGGACCAACCCGAGGCGGATCCGGACGCGGATGCGCCCGAGCCTGCCGAAGGTGCCGAGCCTGAGTCCACGACACCCACCGAGAAGCGGCCCAGGCGGGCACGGTCCGGCAAGCGCCGGCACCAGAACGTCCGCAAGCGCCGGCGCCGCTAAACCCGGCTACATCTCCCGCCGATAGGGCAGTAGGCGGGGCCGCGCAGGGCCCCGTCCTTACTGTCCTCGCCGTGCCCGCGGAGGTGTTTCGTGATTCCGGAGTTGATCGGCCTGGCCGCCGCAACAATGGCGTTGGCCTTCATGTACGTACGTGCCCCGCAGTCGGCCACACCCGACGACGACATAACTCAGGAGATTCCCGTCGCGAAGGCACCCGTGGAGCGTTCGGTTCCGGCTCCGGCGCAGCCGTACCTGCCTCGGTCGGGCCCTGCCTGGCATGCCCTTTCCGGCGAGTTCGTGATCACCGGCGAGGCTCGGCGGGCTGGTGATCTTGCGCTGGTGGAGGTGCCTCTCGCCAAGGCGCTGCGGCGACCTCCGATCGCGTCGCGCATCTGCGACGACAGCCCAGCGCCCGGCTCGGTCTCACTCATCGTCCGCAACGAGGAAAACTGCGTGGAGAGCACCCTGAGGGTCGCCACGTCAGGCAAGCCACGCTCGTCGGCGACCACGCTCGTCGTGTGCGTCAATGCGCGCGATCGGGGCCCGTTCCGGCTACACGGGCGCTTCAAGCTACGCGGTTAGTGATCGGAGGCCGTTGGTACCGTGGGACGCGGTGCTGATGGCGACACAACACACGGTCTGAGTGCCCTGGAGCGCTAAGCGCGTCCAGTACGAGGACGTCGCGCGGCTGCGAGAATCACTGGCCTGCCCCGAACCCCTCGCGTGGACGCTGGTGCGCCGCGGCTTTACCGACCCGGAGGAAGCTCGCTCCTTTCTCTCGGCGGATGGACCGCTGGAGCCACCAACAGATCTCGCCGGGGTCGCGGATGCGGCCGAGCGCCTGGCCGAAGCAATCGCTCGGGGCGAGCAGATCGTCGTTCATGGCGACTACGACTGTGACGGCATCAGCTCTACCGCGATGCTCACGAGAGCCGTGCGCAGCCGTGGCGGAAAGGTTTCGACCTTCTTGCCCTCACGGTTCACAGACGGCTATGGCGTCAGCACGGCGACCGTAGAACGGCTGGCGGGCGATGGGGCGCAGGTACTCGTGTGTGTCGACTGCGGTACGACAGCCCGGGCCGAGCTCGAGCGCGCGCATGAGCTCGGTATGGAGACCATCGTTCTGGATCACCATCTGGCCGGCGGGATCCGACCCCCGGGGATTCTTGCGAACCCGGCGATGGGGCAACCGCACGGAGCGCTGCCCTCGGCGGCCGGGGTGGTTCTGAAGGTCGTTCGCCAACTGGCCGAACTCGACGGGCCCGACACCTTGAAGGTCGACCCATTGGACGAAATCGACCTGGCGGCTCTTGCCACGGTTGCTGACGCCGTGCCACTGCAGGACGAGAACCGGCGCGTGGTCGCGCAAGGCATCGCCGCGATTCGTGATCATCCGCGCCCGGGAATTCGCGCCCTGCTGGAGGCCGCGGGTCAGGACTACCGCTCGGTTGATGCACGAACGCTTGGCTTCACCATTGGTCCCGCCGTGAACGCCGCGGGCCGCCTGGATCATCCGGATCGGGCGCTCGGCCTACTGCTCGAGACGGATCGGGACGCCGCGCGGCCGGTCGCCGAACGTCTTTGGCAGCTGAACTCCGAGCGCCGAGACATCGAGCGTCAAATCACGGACGACGCCATTGCCCAATTCGAAGCTTCTCCCGAGGAACACCAGAGCGCGGCCGCCATCGTGGTCGGAGGCGAAGGCTGGCACGAGGGCGTGGTCGGCATCGTTGCCTCCCGCATGGCCGAGCGTTTCGAGCGGCCCGCCATCGTCATCTCGATCGATGGGCATGACGCGAAGGGCTCGGGGCGCAGCGTGGCCGGTGTGGACCTACACGGCTTGGTATCTCAATCGGACGATGTCCTGACCAAGTGGGGCGGCCACGAAGGCGCCGTCGGTCTTTCGCTGGCACGCGACGACATCCCCGCGTTCCGGCGCGCGCTGTCCATCGCGGCCGAAGGGGCCCGGGCGGCGATCGAGCGCTCTCGCGTCAAGATTGTCGATGCGGTAGTCGCGGGCTCCGATCTTTCGCTCGCGGGAGCCGAAGCCTTCGAGGCGCTTGCCCCGTACGGTCGCGGCAATCCCACCGCCAGCGTGCTTATTCCCGGTGCCGCGATTCGCGGGGTCGGGACCATGGGGGCCGAAGGCCGCCATCTCCAGATCGGCCTGACTGCGGGCGGCGTCAATTCCCGAGTACTGGGCTGGTCGCAGGGGCACCGCGCCCAAAGCATCGATGTCGAAAAGCGTCATGACGTCGTTGCGGAGCTGTCGATCGAGCGGTGGCAGGAGACGGTCGGGCCACGGGTGACGCTCCGGGGGCTGGACGGGCTCGATGAACGTGCGCCGGAGGACGGCCGGGGCACTCAGGTGGCGTTGGCATCAGATCAGCCGTTCCGTTCGCTCACGGACGCCGTCTTTGCCGAAGCGCCAACGCCCTCGTCTGCGGGCCCGAGCGCGACGGCGGCACACGTCGTCGACACCAGGGGCAGCGGCGCCCTTTCGAGAGTCGTCGCGTTGAGCGCGGCTGATAATGGCGTGCTGATGGTGGCAAGCGACGCGGTCAAGCGCGAGGCGGCTCTTCGAACCGTCCTCAGTCCTCGGCGCCTCGGCTGTGAGCGGGTCGCGGTCCTCAGCGCCGACCGTGAAGCTACGAGGGCTCGGGAGGTCCTGGAAGACCCTCGGGGAGGATCCCTGCTCGGCATCGTCGACTATTCCTCGCTTGAGGGAATGTCACCCCTTGACGGTGTCCATGTCGTCGCGCTGGATCCCCCGAGCAGCCCGAAGCAGACTTCCGCGCTCATCGGAGCAGCCGGATCTGGCTGGCTGCACTTTGCATGGGGGCCTGAAGAGCAGGCGTTTGCGCAGCACGTCTTGATGAACCGGACCGACATTCGCGCCGCGGCCCGCCTGGCGTGGCCCATCCTTCGGGGCGCGACCGAGCACAGCTGGCCGGCGATAGCCCTTGCGCTGAGGCCAGTGATGGAGCAGGTCGGCCTGTGGGTCGTGGCTGACGCGATACGCGCCCTTGGAGAAGCGGGGCTCTGTGAGGTCACAGAAGACGCGCTACGCGTCGTGCCGGATGCGCATGGCGACCTCGCCACGACACCGACGGGGCGGCGCCTCATCGAGTTCAGGCAGAGGGGAGAGGACTACCTCACGAGAGCCCAGACGCTTGATGTTAAGACAGTCGGCCTGGCCGCAATAGCGACGGCCGGCTGATCCGCCGCGATATCGTGGGTTCGTGAGCGACGGACTCGACATCATCGAAGTTGACGACGGACTCGCGCAGCCTCAGCTGCGTGAGCTGCTGGATGAGGTCGCCCTCCACTACCCGGAGGTCGATGTCGACGCGATCAGCCGTGCCTACTCCTTTGCCGAGGAGCAGCACCGAGGCCAGATGCGTCACTCCGGCGACCCGTTCATCACCCACCCGTTGGGCTGCGCGCGAATCTGCGCCAGCCTCGGCGCGGATCCTGTGGCGATCACCGCGGCACTTCTCCACGATACCGTGGAGGACACCGAGGCGACCCTTCAGGACATCGAGGCTGAATTCAGCCTCGATGTGGCCCAGCTTGTCGACGGCGTCACCAAGCTCTCCCGGATCCACTTCGACAGCACCGAAGAGCATCAGGCGGAGAACTACCGCAAGCTGATCGTCGCGATGTCCAACGACATCCGCGTGCTGGTGGTAAAGCTCGCGGACCGGCTGCACAACATGCGCACGCTCAGCTACCAGAAGAAGCACAAGCGACTCCAGAAGGCCCGCGAGACACTCGATATCTACGCACCGCTCGCCCATCGCTTGGGTATGCACTCGATTAAGTGGGAACTCGAGGAGCTCGCGTTCCACGCGCTGCATCCGAAGCGGTACAGCGAGATCCAGAGTCTGGTGAACCAGCGCCGCGAAGAGCGCGAGCGATTCATCGAGGAAGCGGGAGCGTTCCTCGAGGAGAAGTTGGACGAGGCCGGCATCGGGCCGATCGCGATCTCAGGACGCGCGAAGCACTACTACTCCATCTACGACAAGATGACCCGCAAGGGCAAGGAATTCAACGAGATCTACGACCTTACGGCCATGAGGGTCCTGGTCGACTCCGTTAAGGACTGCTACGGCGCTGTCGGCATCGTTCACAGTCTGTGGCAGCCCATGCCTGGGCGCTTCAAGGACTACGTGGCGATGCCCAAGATCAATCGCTACCAGAGCCTCCACACCACCGTGATCGGACCGGGAGGCAAGCCGCTCGAGATTCAGATCCGCACCCACGATATGCATCGCACGGCCGAGTTCGGCATCGCGGCCCATTGGCTCTACAAGGAGACCCAGGGCGAAAAGCAGCTCG
This sequence comes from uncultured Thermoleophilia bacterium, assembly GCA_947258365.1. Classification (GTDB taxonomy): domain Bacteria; phylum Actinomycetota; class Thermoleophilia; order Miltoncostaeales; family Miltoncostaeaceae; genus CAMYIK01. The sequence goes on from CAMYIK010000006.1 coordinate 21,954, forward strand.
ACTGGGTCAAGGGAATGCTGGACTGGCAGCAGGAGACCAGCGACCCGAACGAGTTCCTCGACACACTTCGCTCCGATCTCGAATGGGGCGACGAGGTCTACGTCTTCACGCCGAAGGGCGATGTGAAGAATCTCCCGGCAGCCTCGACGCCGCTCGACTTCGCCTATTCGGTCCACACGGACGTGGGGCATCAGTGCGTGGGCGCCAAGGTAAACGGCAACATCGTGCCTCTGACATACACCCTGAAGTCGGGGGACATCGTCGAGGTGCTGACCTCGAAGTCGCGACGCTCGCCCTCGCGCGACTGGATACACCTGGTCAAATCGAGCCGTGCTCAGTCGAAGATCCGTCAGTTCCTCCAACGCGAACGCCGTGAGGATGCCGAACACACGGGGCGCGATGCGCTGCAGGAAGGCCTGCGAAAGGCCGGGCTGCCCAGTCAACGGATTGCCGGCTCTTCCTTGCTCGCGGAGATCATCAAGGACATGGGCTTCCCGAAAGCACGGGAGTTCTACGTCTCGCTGGGGCTCGGCAAGACCTCGACCGATTCGGTGGTCAACAAGGTGCTGCAGCGGCTCAAGGCCGGCCAGGGAGTACACGACGGCCTCGCCAGCAGCCGGCAGGAGGGCGAGCGCCCACGAACGGCCGCGGCATCCAAGGACCTGGGCATCGAGGTCGATGGAATCGCGGACGTCTTGGTGCGCCTCGCCAAGTGCTGCAAGCCGGTTCCCGGGGACCCAATCGTCGGTTACATATCGCTGGGCCGCGGGATAACCGTGCACCGGGCAACCTGCCCCAACGCGCAGGCGCTGGAGGCAAAGAACTCGGAGCGCTTCACCAAGGTTTCCTGGGAAGGCGATAGCCAGCGTGCGTTTCGTGTCGACATCGCGGTGGATGCCTGGGACCGCGCGCGGCTACTTGAAGAACTCTCGCGTTGTTTCTCTGAGCACGGCGCCGATGTCGTGACCGCACAGATCCATGGCGACGCGGGAATGGTGCACGATCGGTTCACGGTCGATATCGGTGACACCGAGATGCTCCGGGACGTCGTCGCGGCCCTCCGTCAGATTGAGTCGGTCTTCGACGCGTACCGCCTCTCGCCGGGCTCCTAGGAGCCCGCCCGAGATGAAACGCGGCCGGACGCAAGCGGGCTGACAAAGAGGCCTGGGGACGGCCAGGGCGGCTGATAGCCTCGCCCGCCGATGTCCGATCTCGACCTGCTTGTCCCCGCGATTGCGATCGTCGCGCTCTTTGGAGTTGTCGGCCTGATCGTCCAGTCGGTTCGCCACGGCCGCGCGATCCGCAAGGTCGAGGAACTCCTGCACGATAGTGGCGGCGCCGCGAGCGAGGCATCGCTCGACCGCATTCGGCAGCTCCAGACCCGCGCCAAAGTATCCACGGGGGTGCGTCGCGGCACAGGCCCGGCCATCACCATCGCCGCGCTCCTCGGAGTGGCTGTACTGGCTGGTGGCGCCTGGTTCTTCTTGAGCGGCGGTGATGGTGATGGCGGTGGCCAGGCCTCAGGCCAAGAGCAGCCGGCGACCACGGACGGCAACGGCCAGACCACGCCGGGCGATGAGACGACACCGGACGAAGAGAACCCTCCGGACGACGGCGAGACGACACCGACTGACCCGCAGACGTCCACTGAAGTCACCCCGCTGGCGAACAAGGCCGAGGTGACCGTGGCGATCTTCAACGCCTCCGGGATCCAGGGCGCCGCCGGCACAAAGACCCGAGGCATTCTGGAGGCCGAGGGCTACAGCTTCGGGATCATCGACAACTCACCAGACGGGGCGACCGGCATCTCGCAGACCCAGGTGATGTGGGCCGAAGACAAGGAAGAGGTGGCGCGGAACGTCGCGCAGGACCTCGAAGTGAGTCTTGTCGGTCCACTTGATGGGCTCACGCCGGATCAAATCGGCGCAGCGGACGTCGCGGTCATTGTCGGCCTCGACGTCGCGAACCGGCCTTAGCCCGACTTACCCCAGCCCCCGCCGCCGGGGGTCTCGATCGATAGCACGGAATCGGCGGGCACGCGGCCTCGCCACTTGGGCGGCAGCTCGTCTCCATCGAGGAACGCTCGGCCAGTGTCCCCGGGCTCGCCGCCATCGTGACCTCGTGGGGCATGCCGCCGCCGTTCGGCGATCAGTGACGCCTCCGCCTCCTGGAGCACGCGGAGGGTCCGTACGACTCCGTCTCCTCCCGGATGCCGTCCGTCACCGCCAGACCCGCGCCTCAGCGCGTAGCGCTCCACCCGTAGAGGGTAGGCCGTCTCCAGACTCTCAACCGGTGTGTTGAGCGTATTGCTCATCGCGACGTGAACACCGCTTGGGCCCGGCCCAAGCGGGCCGCCACCCTGGCCACCGCCGAGCGTCTCGTAGTAGGTGAAGGTGCCGTTTCCGATGGTGAGATTATTCATCGTGCCCTGCCCATTCGCCGGCACGGGAACGGCCTGGCCAATTGCGTCCATCACCACATCGACGATGCGACTGGAGGTCTCGACATTGCCGCCCGCGACCGCGGCGGGCAGCCCAGCGTTCACCAACGTGCCCTCGGGTGCCTGGACATCGACCGGGGCGAAGGCTCCGGCGGACGCGGCGATGTCGGGATCGGTGACGGCGCGGATGACGGAGTAGACCGCCGAGCGGGTCACGGCGAGCGGGCAGTTGCAGTTGCCTGGCCCCGTGGGATCGGTTCCCGCGAAATCGACGCTCACGCTGTCGCCGGCGACGGTCACGCTTACCCGGATGGTGAGATCGTCCTCCGTGACGCCGTCGCCTTCCAGAACGTCGCTCGCCCCGTAGCGGCCGTCAGGTATCTCGGTAATGGCGGCGCGCATTCTGCGCTCTGAGTATTCGTAGAGGGCGTCGAACGCCTCAGCGATCGGGGCGGCGGTAGCCCGTCGGGACAACTCACCGAGACGCGCCTCGCCAAGACGGTGGGCCGCGACTTGCGCAGAGACATCACCGCGCCGTTCGTTGGGACTCCTACTGTTGGCAAGAAGGATGTCCATGACGTCGTCGTTGATGTCGCCATCGCGGACCAGACGGACCGGCGGCAGGATCAGCCCCTCCTGGTATAGCTCTCGCGATCCGGCAGGCATGCTGCCTGGCGCCATTCCGCCCACGTCAGCGTGGTGCGCCCGAGTAACCCCGTAGGCCACCAGAGCGTCATCTATCGCGATCGGGGAGATCAGGGTCAAATCAGGCAGATGTGTGCCGCCGCGATACGGGTCGTTGACCAACCACATCTCCCCGGGGACGGCACCCCGCTCGCGCACCGCGTCTACCGCCTCGGGCATGGCGCCAAGGTGAACGGGGATAGACGCAGATTGGACGGCCATTCGCCCATATGCATCGAACAGGGCGGTGCTGCAGTCGCGGCGCTCGGTGATGTTCGGACTGTAGGCCGCGCGGATGAGCGCCGCCCCCATCTCCTCGGCGATCGCCCTCAGGGCGTTCGACATGACCTGCAGTGTCACCGGATCCATCAGACGCGCTCCAGGTAGATGGTTCCGGACCCATCGCGGCGCGCCGACCAGTCAGCGCCGATCCAGCACGTCGCCCCGTCGATGGGCAGTCGTGATGGACCATGCCCGAGCGGCTCGGGCGCGCCGGATGACAGGTCAGGCGACACCCCGGGGCGAACCGCGGCCACGCGCAAGGAGACCGCCTCGACCGGTCGCTCCGGATGCCCATCGCCGTAGCGCTCGCGATGCAGCTCGTGGAAACCATCAAGCAGGGTCGTCGCGCTTGCGACGTCCCACGGCACGGTCAGAGAAAACGCCTGACCAGCGTAACGACAGTCCACAGAGACGCGGTGTTCGGCACCGGGCAGCTCGGACTCCGCCCGCCCCTCGAGGGGCACAAGGTCGCGACGAAGTCCCTCGACGTCCCACGCGTCCCTGAGAACGGTTTGAACGTAGTCGCGCCGCTGCCCGGCCACGATCAGACCAAGCGCCGCGAGCAGACCCGCTGCCGGCGGCACGATGACCGTCCGTACGCCCAAGGCGTCAGACACGTCCGCAGCGTGCAGTGGCCCGGCTCCGCCGAAGGCCAAGAGTGCCGCGTTGCGTGGATCAACACCACGCTCCACACTGACGCGCCGTAGTGCGCGCACCATCTCCTCATTGGCGACCCGGATGATGCCGCTCGCGCACGCCTCAAGGTCGAGACCCAGCCGAGTGGCCAGCGACTCGACCGCGGTGCTCGCCGCGTCGAGGTCAAGAGCGATAGCGCCACCGAACGTGGCGTCGGCATCCAATCGGCCAAGGACGAGGTTGGCGTCGGTGACGGTGGGCTCCGTGCCGCCGTGGCCATATGCCGCTGGACCGGGTTGGGCACCCGCAGAGTGCGGGCCTACGCGCAAGGCGCCGCCGCTATCCATCCACGCGATGCTGCCGCCTCCGGCCGACACCGTTTCGATGTCGAGCATCGGCAGGCTCAACGGGTAGCCGGCGATCACGGTTTCGCTGGTGCGTGCCGGCTCTCCGTCCCGCACCAGGGCAACATCGCATGAGGTGCCGCCCATGTCGAAGGTGAGAAGCAGAGGCGCGTCCACTGTGCCGGCGATGTCGGCTGCGCCAATCACACCCGCGGCAGGTCCGCTCAGCACCATCCAGGCCGCATGCTCAGACGACGCGCCGATGTCCAAGACTCCGCCGTTGCTCTGCATGATGCTGGGCGCGGGCAAGCCCGCCTCCACTGCGCGGGCCTCGAGACTCTCGAGGTAACGCCGCAGCACCGGCGTGAGATATGCGTCGACCACAGTGGTCGAGATGCGCTCGTACTCCCGGATCTCGGGCAGCACGTCACTTGATGCACTGACGTGCACGCCGGGCAGGGCAGTGCGGAGCGCCTCGACGATGCGCTGCTCATGCTCAGGGTGGGCGAACGAGAAGAGCAGGCCGACCGCTATGGCCTCGGGCGCGCGTTCGGTGATCTGCTGAACCAAACTCTTGAGTGCTGTCGCTGAGAGGTCGCGAACGAGGCCGGACGCACTGAAACGCTCATCGGCCTCGACAACCATCTCCCGTGAGACAAGGGGCGGCGCGTGCGCCTCGCTCAGGCGATACAGATGCGCTCGGTTCTGACGGCGCAACTCCAGCACGTCACCGAAGCCCTCCGTGGCGATCAGCGCCGTTGTGGCGCCTTTGCCCTCCAATAGGGCGTTGGTGCCGACGGTCATACCATGAGCAAAGGCGCCGATATCCGATGTGGCGAGACCCGCAACATCAAGCGCGGCCATGACGCCCGCAAGGACCCCGATGCTTTGATCCTCCGGGGTGCTCGGCACCTTGGCGGTAAAGAGCCGACCGCCCAACTCCAGCACAGCGTCGGTGAATGTGCCGCCTACATCCACGCCCACCCGTGCGAGGGGGGCAGAAGCCGAGGACGCGCTTATCATCAGCCCGACTCTACTCCGATGCTTGCCCACCGCCGCTATATCGCGCCCCTGGCGCTGACCCTGCTCATTCCCGCCGCGCCCGCGCACGCGGCGCCCGATTCGGCCTTTGTGCGCCCGGTGGTCCAGATTGCCGCCGGCCCACCCAACGGCGACTTCGCCGCGGGGGTGAGCGGATGGGCGCCCGTCGGCCCTCGACCCGTGGTGACAAGCGCATCCGGCGCGGCGCGCTTCGTACGGCTTGGCGCGAACACCACCCTGCTATCCAGCGCCATGGTGGTACCGGGTCGCGCTCAGTCACTCACCATCGAGGCACGCTCGCGCTCGCGCAGCGGCATCCTCATGGTGCGAGCAATCAGGGAAGACGGTAGCCAGGCCAATCTCGGCACCATCGTTCCGGCCAACGGCTTTCGTCGCTACGAGGTCGGGTTGGGGCCCGTCCGAGGGCAGACCGTGCGCATCGTGCTCGACCCGGTAGCGGCGCTGGGACGGACCGTCGACATTCGGCGCGTGGGGCCACTACGGCAGGTCGCCAGGGGTTGGCTGGTGCGGCGCGGAGCGCCACGCCGGGTCACCCGTGGCGTGATCGAGGTCGAGACCGGAGAGCTCACAATGACCTCAGCTGGCTTCAGACCCGGCGGAGGAGCCCGTGCTGCCCAGGTCCAGGTGCGCGGCTCCGGCGTCGTCCGGCTCAAGACCGGCGGCCGCACCGCCAAGATCACCGCGTCGAATCGAAGGTGGAAGAACCTCCGTGTGCCGCTGTCACCTCGAACCTTGCGGGCAAGCATCACGGTCCGAGCGACCCCAGGGGCCGGAACTGTTCGCCTTCGCCGAGTAGGCAGCGTGGTGCGCCGGCCAAGCCTCCGATCCTTCGCCACGAGGCTCACTGGTGGGCGCCGGGTCATCAGCGGTCGCCTTGTGCCAGCCGGAGGCCGCCTTCGTGTTCAAGCGCGGGCTGCGAATGGGCGCATCATCGGGCGCGCGCGCAGTAACCGCCGCGGGAATTTCCGCATGGTCGTGGCAGGAGTGCCGGCGCGCATCACTACGGGTGGCGACGCGACACGCGTCGCGGCGAATCTACGGGTGCCCTAGCCGGGCGGCGCCGGCCGGGCCCGACTAATGTTGCTCCGAGAAAGGCGATCGGGAGACCGCGAATGATCACGCTGTACCAACTCGAGCGATGCCCTTGGTGCTCGGCCGCCCGCCAGGGTATGCGCAACGTGGGAATCGAGGAATACCGCATCGTCAACGTGCCGCGTGACCGTGACGGACGGGGCGTGCTCGAGGAGCTCACGGGCCAACGCCGTGTACCGGTGATGGTCGATGAGGACACCGTCATCTGGGACTCCCGACGGATCGTTCGCTATCTGTATGAGACGTATGGGGGTGAGGAGCGCACCCGGTCAATCGAGGAACTGCGCGACGTTCCTGGAGGAGAGCGCAAGCTCTCGCAGGCTCCTACGGCTTAGGAGACAACCCTGCGCGGGTTGGCGCCCGGAAAATCAACCCTGAGGCTGTCCGCCTGATCGACGGCTTCCGCGCGGGTGTCGTACACCCCGCTGTAGACCACCCAGAACCCCGGGTTGAGGCCCTCGTGGTCGCTTGAGAAGAGTAACCCAGCCTCTTCGCCGAGAGCCTCGACACGCTGGCGAGTGCCGACCGCTTCGGCACCGTCGGTCACGGAGCTCACGAAGACCGTCCAGCCGGTGGTGCCGGTGGGCCAATCGGACGTGGCCGTCTCGGTCGGGGTGGAGTCGGTCGGAGTAGGAACAGGGTCGGTAACCGCTGTGTCGGTCGGGTCCTCGAAGCCGTCCGTGTTCGCCTCGGTCTGGCTCGGATCAAACACCCCGTCATCGTTAGTCGTAGGAGCGGCAGGGTCTGGCGGAAGCCCGCCGTCGGTGGTCGCGGGAATCTCGGTTGCGGCCTCGGTGGCCGTGGTGTCGACCGATGTCACGGCCGCACCCGTCTCGCCGGATCCGGAGTCGCCGTCTTGCAGCACGGCGAACGCGACGCCGCCACCTACCAAGCCCAGGCCGATGAGCCCGGCGACGATCAGGGGGCCGAACTTCGCCGGCGACGTGATTCGCGGGGCGATGTCGGTCGGGGTGCCGCACTCGAGGCAATAGAGCTGGTCGGAATCGAGCGGAGACTCGCACTGCGAGCAGGCGCGAGCCCCATCGTCGGCGCCATCGGAGTCTTCGGACGCGGCAAGCTGCGCCCCGGCCGACGTGGGCGGGGTGTTGCTATTCAGCCAGTCATCGCCGGACTGGCTCATTCCTCGATCGTTCCGATCTCGGCGGTCAGAGCGCTCTGGTCGCGCGTCTCAGGCGCGAAGCGCACGCCACACCGCCAGCAGAAGGCGGCCTCAGGGGCGAACTCGGCCCCGCAGCTCAGACACGCGCCGGCAACAGGCGGCTCCATGCCCTTACGCTCACGGCGCTCCGTCTCAATCGCCTCCAAACGCCAGTCCAGCAGGCGCACCTGCTCGTCGAGGTCGATCAGCTGCGCTGCCTTGCCCCGAAGGACCGACTCCGTCAGCGCATCGCGCCGGAAGAGCTCCAGCGCAAGGCCGCCGAGGTGGAATTGGGCCTCCTGGCGCTCGCCGTCGAGGCGCTGGCGGTCGCGCTTGATGCTACTGCGGCTTGGCGTCCTGCCGGGCTTCGGCGCGCCGGCGCCGGTCGGCTCTGACTCCTCAGCGCTCTGCTCGGGCGTCGCGCTGAGCCCCGGCTCAGCCTCAGGCTGCGCTGCGGGCCGCACGTCATCAGCCTCGTCGCGGCTGCGCTTCCTGAACAAGCGTCGCCGGGGCCGCGTGGCCGCCTCGATGCTGTCGGAGCCGGGATCGAGGCCGGCAGGGGCGTCGGGCTCTATGGGGGTCTCGTCAGACAAGAGCCTGCAATCTAGTTAATCGCGCGGTCGCACTCGAACGTGACGGGTGAGAAGTATGGGCAGATCGCGTGAATGAGGCGCAGAGGTTCAGCCCGCAGGCACACCACGAGCGCCACCCACCGCCCGTCGCTCGACCTGGCACCATTGCCGGGTGATCAATCAGGCGAGGATCAGTGGCTGAAGAGAATTCCGCCCATGGCAGAGGGCGCACAGCTTTCCTTGTCGGCGGCACCGGAGTAGTCGGCGCACAGATTCTCAAGCGCCTGCTCGCCCAAGGATGGAGCGTCCGCGCCCTGGCTCGGAGCATCCACGCGGAGACGGCGCTTCGAGACTCGGGCGCCCAAGTCGTGCCCGGCGATCTGATTGATGATGACCACACGTGGCACGAAAAAGTCGCCGGAGTGGACCTCATCGTGCATTCCGGACTCCCTCGCTTGAGTCCTCCGCTGAGGAGACGCCGGGTTGGTCGTCTGACGCGCCGTGCACAGCAGGGCATTCGAGGGCTACTCACTGCCGCAGATCCCGAAGTGCCGGTTGTCGCCGTGTCGACGACGATGGTTGAGGATGACTTGGCCCTTGGCCGGCCGGCGCGAGCGCTCGAGCTGGAGCTGCAGGGGCACGCGAACACCACGATCGTGCGCTTGCCATGGGTATACGGAGCATCGGGTCCGCTCGCTTGGGTCTCCCAAGGGGTGCGCGCCCGTCGATACCGAGTCGTCGGGCCGGGGACGAATCATTGGCCGATGATTTCCGCGCCAGACGGAGCACAGGCCATTCTGCTCGCTGCGGAGCTTGGGCCGGGGACCTTCACCGCCAGCGAAGAGGACGCCCCTCGCCAGAGGGAACTCGTCGAGCACCTTTGCGCGAAGGGGGGAACTCCAATCCCCGACCATGTGCCGCAGATACTCGCGGGCTACAGCCTGGGCGCTCCGCTCGCCGCGGCGCTTGCCTCCGACGCGCAGCCCGTCAGATCGGAGGCGCTCGTCGTCGCAGGATGGCAACCCCGCCACGGGTGGCGCGATGATCTGCTCGAGCTCACTCGGCCTGAAGAGGCTCCTGCGGAGGAATGACAGTGAGACCGCTGGCCGATCGCACCTTCCCGTCGGCCGTGTACTGAACGTCGATCACGTCGGCGTGCAGATCCTTGTAGACGCCGATACCCAGTGAAAGTACGAGCTTCCTCCAGCCCGTCAGCGCGATCTTTGCCTTGAGCGGTTTCTGAAACCGGAGCCATCGACCCTCGACGACGAAGTCCGAGCCTTCCGCCTGCTGAACGCTGTTGACAAAGACCTCGAACGGCGGCTCTGAGCGTTCCGGCAAGGCGACGCTCCAGACGCCTTCGGGGTGAGGACGCTCCAGGTCGGACATCTCCGTCACCCTAACCGACCAGATACGTAGCTCTCGGCGAATCCAGCGGCCGTGTCATACCCCGTACCAGTCGGGTTTGTAACCAAGGCCTGCACGTTCCGGTCAGTTTCCGTGCCAGCAAATGTCAGAGCCTCTGACAAAGCGATAACCTCGGACAGAATTTCGATGGACGTGCCCGCCCACACGGAAACCGCTCACCGGCACCTCGCCGGCGTCGTCACGATCATCGTGGCGCTCGTCGCGCTGTTCGCTGCCGGTCCCGCCATGGCCGAAGAGGCTGTGGTCGACGTTCCTGTGGCGCCGGTCGAGGCTCCTCCGACAGAGGAAGCTCCGACCGCGGAGGAGACCGTTCCTGCGACTCCCGCCGAGGAACCGGGAGCGGTTCCCGTCGCGGAAGACGAGGCGGTCCCCCTCGAGGATCTCCTTACTGCGCTGCCGGCCGAAGAGGCCGCGGTGGAGCCCGATCCCGCACCAGTGGCGCGGGAAGCCATCCCGGTAGAGCCCGCGGCTCCAAGTCTCGCCGCACCTGCGGCGCCCCTGACAGCCGTTGCCGCTCCGCCGAACGCCGCGCCTGACGCACCGAGCGTCGCCACAGCACCGTCGCGACCCGACCCGGTGACTCCGGTGGGGAGGCCGTACGCCACCCCGATCGGCTCACCTGCGCAGATCGCTCCTCCGGAGCCTCCGCCTGACCCGGTTCCGGCGGCTCTCACGAAGTCCCGCCTGAAGCTTTCCGACTCGGGCCTTGGCTCGACGATCGACAAGCTGACGAAGGAGTGGGGCGAGGCGTCGACAGCATCCGCAGGTACGAACGGGGAGATCCCGCTGGTGGAAGCCAGCACGCCGTTCGTCGAGCAGATCACCGAGGTTCGGGCATACAGCCTTCCCTCGGCCGGTGGCGGCTTCTTGCAGCTTCTCGTTGCCTGGGTGGCTCCTGGTGATCTCGGTGGCGCAGCGGTTCTCGCGCCCATCACTCAACTTCTTTTCGTTCTGGTCGCCTGGATGCTCGTCCGGCCGCGGCCTCTTCGGGAGTCACTCTCCCGCTTCAGCGCGGACCCACGTGTGGGCTACCGCGCCGTCGTACTCAGACCCGGATAGGTCCAGCGCTCCGGTAGCCGCGGCGACGCCGCGGCCGCTTGAAGCTGCCCTGGTTACTGCTGACGTGGTATCCGAGATGACGACCTTTCTGGATCTCATGAACGACACAATCACCGTTCTCTTCCTGGCCCCCGGCGGTTCGAATCGCCGAGAGGCGGTCGAGCGCCTGGCGCGACTCGATTGCCGGGTCCACGAGGACATTCCAACACCCGCGGCCACGGCGGTGCCCAGCGACCTGCTGGTACTCGATCTCCGACACGAGCACGAGGACTGCGCAGAGTTCACGAAGGCGCTGCTGGATGACCCGCGACCACTCGTCGTCTTGGCCGAAGGGCCGTGCACTCAGGTGCGCGCGCTCGTCGACCGAGCGGCGGGGACCATGCTCATGACGGGAGCCGAGGACGACTCGGGCTATCGCGTGGCGCTCAGTGTCAGCCGAGGGCTCGCCGCACGTCGGCGAACTCCGCGGCGGCAATCGCGGCCGCGCGCCTCAGTCACCCACGGTCCCACCCTCAGTGCGGCGCCACCCGCCGCACTGAGCGCCTGACGCCGCAGGGCTCAGACGCTTCTGGGGCATGAACTGATTACCTGAGCAAGGAGAACAAACTCATGATGACGCTCATTGGCGCGGCCTTCTTGGCCGGCTGCTTCGTCGCAGGCTTCCTCGCGGCAAACCGCCGCGCTCGAGTCGCCTGCGCCTACTAGGTAGACGCTATGCCGCTCGCACGATCGCGCCCACCAACTGGCCGTCCTCAGTGACGCACGCTCCCAGTTGGTGGCCGCGATCATCGAGCACCACGCCCTCGTGTTCGGTCGCCTTGATGACGCGCCCGTCCGGGGTCACGACGTAGCCCCAAGCCTCCGACGCCTCAGCGTCAGACTTCGCCTGAGTGACCCGGCTGTCGTCTCTACGAATCTCTCTCATCTCTCACCTCCTGCCTGCTTCTTCTCCACGCGGAGAAGAACACCTGTTCGCCTAGGCTAGGACTTGGCTCGGACGGCACCCTCAGGACGAGAGATCCCCAGATAGAGGACGGCGCCGATCGTCGCGCCCACAAAGGGTGCGCAGATGTAGATCCAGAGGTCAGTGAAGACCCCATGCAACAGAGCAGGGCCAAGAGAACGGGCGGGGTTCATCGAAGCACCCGTAGCCGCACCCATCACCAGCGCCTCCAGGGCGACGGTGCCGGCAATGGCCAGAGCGGCCATGGAACTCTCGGCGCGGGCGTCGGTCGCTACCGAGGTGATCACGAACATCAAGACGGCCGTCATAACCAACTCGATGCCGAAAGCGGGCCCGACATCCATCAGCCCTGGGCGCGCAAATCCGAAGTCGACGTCACGGCCGAAGGCCAGCAGAAGTCGATAGCGAGGCCACGGTGGCGCCGATCACCTGAGCAAGGATGTAGGCGACGGCATCCTTCGGCGGAAGTCGACGAAGCAGCGCGAAGGCCATTGTGACCACCGGGTTGAGGTGCGCTCCCGAGACGTGACCTGTCGCCAGTACCATGACGAGCACCGCAAGACCGAACGCGGCGGCGATGCCTCCGGCACCAGGTGAACCATCGATCTGCACGTTGACGACGATGGCGCCCTTGCCGCCCGCCACACGGACGAAAGTGCCAATGCCTTCGGCGACAGCGCGGCGCGCAACGTTGCGCGCGCGGTTTCCGGATCGTCGGCCACCGCGGGACCGTGCCTGAATCCGTTATCACCGATGTCGCCACGATGTGAACAGAAGTGAGGCGCGGATACAGCGGTAGCCACCGTCAGTGCTCAGAATGGCCCTCACGCTCTTGGCGACGGATTCGCGAGGCTGACGGGGAGAAATTCGCGGCAACCGGAGACCCCGGCCCAGGTCTCCGATCGCCGAGGGCCGACGCTCTGCGGCCCCTCGTTGAGCGATGACCATCTTCGCGGGGATCGCCGTTTCCCCAACTCCCCGGGGGGACGGGATCGCAGACAGCACTAGACCATCGTCCGGGGAGGACCTGCTCGTCGCGGAAATCCCTGCATGGCCAAATGGCGTGCGCCCCGACACACCCCGGGCGCACGAGCTAGGC
>CAMYIK010000007.1 GCA_947258365.1 uncultured Thermoleophilia bacterium
CGCCCCACAGGTGGCGGCACGGTATGGCTCGACCGCCAAAGCATCGCCGGCCGCATGGTCACCGCGCTCGCGGACGAGCGAGGTCGGCGGGACCACGTCCAGGCCAACTACGGCAAGAGCAACCCCTCCTAGCCGGCGGCGAGGCTGCGCTCGTATGGCGGCCTCTGAACTCCGCGCTCGGTAATGATCGCGGCAATCAAATGGGCAGGCGTCACATCAAACGCCGGATTGGCCACGGGGGCGTCCGCGGGAGCAATCGGGCGGCCATGCAGCTCGAGTCCTCGCACCTCGTCGGCGCGACGCTCCTCAATAGCGATATCGCGCCCCGTGGGAGTCGAGAGGTCGACGGTGCTGGTCGGCGCCGCCACGTAGAAGGGCACATCGTGGGCGCGGGCGATCACCGCGAGGCCGTATGTGCCGATTTTGTTCGCGGCATCGCCGTTGGCGGCGATGCGGTCGGCACCGACCACCACATTGCTGACGCGGCCATCCGCCATCAACGCGGCGGCCATGTTGTCGCAGATCAGCGTGTACGTGATGCCGAGCCGATCCAATTCCCAGGTGGTCAGACGCGCCCCTTGAAGCAACGGGCGGGTCTCATCGACGACCGCCCGCACAGTACTGTCGGCCTCGTGCGCGGCACGAATGATTCCCAGTGCCGTGCCATAGCCGCCTGTCGCAAGAGCACCGGTATTGCAGTGGGTGAGGATGCGAGCCCCGCGCCCCATCAGGGTCCGGCCGTGCGCGCCGATCTGCTCACAGCGCTGGACCTCCGCCTCATGCAAAGCGCGCGCGGCGCCCTCGAGCTCGCTGACGAGTCGGTTGGGCTCGGCGCTGGAGGCCTCGTGGACCCGCGCAACCTGTGCGTCCACCGCCCACGCCAGGTTGACCGCGGTCGGTCGGGCAACACGTATCGCCGCGCCCGCGGCGAGGGCCGCCTCCATGGGGTCCTCACCCGCCTCCAACGCGCGTCGAGCGGCGAGAGCCACGCCCATAGCGCCGGCGATTCCGATCGCGGGAGCGCCTCGGATCGCCAGGGTCGCGATGGCCTCGACGACCTCACCGGTCGAGGTCAAGCTCAGCCGGCGCTCCTGTGACGGAAGAGCACGCTGATCGAGTAGCGTGATCACCCCCTCGCCGAGGTCGATCACGTCTCGGGGACGCAGCTCCTTAGGCGGTGCGCCCGTAGCCGACGACGGCAAGACGCTCCTTGAGCCGGCCGATGAGCTCCACGGGGGCCGGGTCGACCTCGCGCAACAAAGCCATGTAGAGCGACACGTAGTCACCCAACATCACCAGATCGAGAGTCCGAGCGAGCGCGCCCTGCCCTTCGGCCATGACCTGGACGACACCCTTTACGTGCGGCTCGACCAGCTCGCGGGTGAGCTCGAAGCGACGCTGATTCTGCCGATGCTGTCGGGGATCCCTGAGCTCAACGATCTGCGTCTGCTGCCCAAGTTCGCCGATGCCCTCGAAGCCCACGATTTCGTTGTGATCAAGCTCCGGGATCTCCGCCCAGAAAGCCGGCACCTCTGCGTTCTCGTTGATCTGGGCCTTCCAGCGGCGCGCGACCCCGGCGGTGACCTCAGCGCCCCAAATCAACGGCAGTGTTCCGTGGAGCTGCACGGCCAGCTGCTTCGCCGGATTCTGCGCCACGGGAATCGACGAGCGATAGGCATCAGTGGCACTGCGAAGGGCGTGCTCGGTCTCGTCGAGATCCGCGCTGATGTCAGGAAAGGCGCCCATCCGGTTCAGGATCGTGGCCAGAGGGCCAAGTAGGTGCAAGAGTGCGGCGCGAGGCGGTAGCCCCGGCGGCAGATCGACGATGGGCACACCCATCTCACGGTAGTGGCCGTCGAGTTTCCCGCCGCTGGTGATCCCGACACAAAGCGCGTTGCGCTCGGTCGCCTGCATCGCCGCGGTGAGGGTCTCCTCGGTCTCGCCCGAGTAAGAACTCAGCACGACCAGCGTGTTCTCCCCGACCCAACCGGGCAAGTAGTAGTCGCGCAGAACCGCGGAGGGGTGACGGAGACGTTCGCGATACGCCCCAAGCACAAGGTCACCCGCGATCGCCGACCCACCCATACCGCAGATCGCGATGCTGGAGACCTCATCGGGCGGGTACGGAATCTCGAGCGCCTCAGCGCTTGCTCGGCCGGAGACGAAGGCTTCAGCGGCGGCGTCGGCTATGCCGAACAGGCCCTGCGAGTCGAGAACGAATGTCTGTGGGTCATCGAGTGCCGACACGTGTCGCGGCCCTTTCCTTAGGAGGCGGCCAGGACTCTACCGTCGGGCTGGACCACCGCTCCTGTGGGGATGGCGCTGTCGCCGACCTCACAACCCGCACCGATCACGGCTCCGTCTCCGATCACGGCGCCCTCGAGTACCGAGGCCCCTGGCTCGATCACGACGTCATCTCCGATCAGCGCACCACGAATCTGCGCGCCCTGGCCAACGCGGACGCGAGCCCCGACGACCGACCGCGAAATGCTCGCGTCAGCGGCAACCTGTGTCGCGTCGCCGACGCAGGCATCGACCGCAATACGTCCCGACCCGGAACTCACCCCAGCCCCGAGGTATGGGCCAGGAGTTGGGGATTCGGTGACCACGACGCCGGCGAGGACATCGACATTGGCGTCGAGGTATGACGCCGGAGTACCGATGTCGCGCCAGTAGCTCTCGCTGGGGAAACCGAAGAGGCCTCCTGTGGCGGTGATCTTCGGGAACGTCTCACGCTCGATCGAGACTTTCTGTCCCGCCGGAATGAACTCGAGCGCCGAGCGCTCCATCAAGTAGGTGCCCGCGTTGATTCGGTAGGGCTCGCCAGGGCGAAGCTCGTCGGCGGACGGTTTCTCGAGGAACTCCTCGACCGAGTTGTCGTCATGAAGTCGCACGAGTCCGAAAGCGGACGGATCTTCGACAGGCGTCAAAGCGATGGTTCCCACAGCTCCGGTCGCCTGGTGCTGGGCGAGCATCGCGTGCAAGTCGAGATCGGTGAGGATGTCGCCGTTGAGCACCAAGAAGCGATCGGCGTCGATGTACTCCTCCGCGTTCTTGACCGCGCCCGCAGTACCAAGGGGCTCGGGATCGACGACGTAACGAAGTTTCACGCCGAAAGCGCGCCCGTCGCCGAAGTGCGACTCGAGCGCGTCCGGGCGGTACCCACAACTGAAGATCACGTCGCGCACGCCTGCGCGCACCAGGTGGTCGATCTGATGGGCCACGAACGGCCGATCCACCATCGACATCATCGGCTTGGGCCGAGAGTCGGTGAGCGGCCGCAGACGCGTTCCTTGACCTCCCACCAGTACTACCGCCTGCACGTACAACTCCTCTGATCGTCGATGGCGACGAGTGTAGCGGCGCCCTCAACCTCGCCAATCAGGGGGTACCAGGCAAGCCCGCGTACTTGTTAGCCGCAGGCAAGTCCCTCACAGAGGCATCACCTCCCGGCACCGAGCAATCGGCCTGTGTCGGTGCCCTGGGGCCACGGCACCGTGCGCGTCGGTGGTCCTGATTCGCGAACGCCGCCTCCTGTTGACCCTTCGGGCGCATAGCCCGTGGCGGGGCTGGTGGGAGATCCCGGGCGGCTTTCAGAACGCCGGCGAGCACCCGGAGGATGGTGCCCGCCGCGAGATCGCCGAGGAAATCGGCGTGGAGGCGGAACTCTCGGGCTACTGCGCATCCATGTGCACGAGGCCCGCGGGGAGCACCGCCAGGTGACCACCTTTGTTGGCCGCTGCGACCGGGAACCATCGATCTGCTCGCCTGAGGTCGCGGGCCTGCAGTGCCCTAACCCTGGAGACCTGCCCGCGCGGCTCATCCCGAACCACCGACAACGCATCGACGACCTGCTCGCCGACGCCCGCTATTGGCCGCCCCACGAGGCGACCAACACCTACCCCAGGCCGTTGGAGGAGGCAACGCCTTCCCCCAACACTCCAATTCCTTCGTAGGTGTAGCCGGCGGCACTCAGCGTCGCCGCGTCGAGAGCGTTGCGCCCATCGATAACCAGTGGAACGCGCATCCGCGACCGCAGCGCCGTCCAATCGAGTTCCGCGAACTGCTGCCATTCCGTCACCAGCACCGCCGCGTCGGAGTCGGCGATCGCGTCCTCGGCCGAGCTGGCGAACTCCACGCCGCTCAAACGCTCGCGGGCGGAGTTCATCGCGATCGGGTCGTAGGCCACGACATTCGCGCCCTCACCCATCAGGCGCGCTGCCAGAACCAGGCTCGACGCTTCGCGGATGTCGTCGGTGTCCGGCTTGAAGGCCAGGCCGAGCAGCGCCACCCGGCGGCCTTCGAGAGAACCGAGGTGCTTGCGGAGCTTGCCGATGACGCGCCGCTTCTGGAGTTCGTTGACCTCGATGACCGAGGTGAGCAGCTGGAAGTGGTAGCCGGAGTTTCCCGCGAGCTGCTTCAGCGCGCTGACGTCCTTGGGAAAGCAGCTACCCCCAAAGCCGATGCCGGCCTTGAGGAACGCGCCGCCGATACGGCTGTCGAGGCCCATGCCCTCTGCCACGACCGTGACGTCGGCACCGACCTCTTCGCAGACGTTGGCGATCTCGTTGATGAAGCTGATCTTGGTCGCCAGGAAGGCGTTGGACGCGTACTTGATCATCTCGGCGCTTGCGACACTCGTGCGGAGAATCGGAGCCTCGATGCCGCCGTAGAGTTCAGCGACGCGGTCACCGGTCGCATGATTGAAGTCGCCAACGACGACCCGATCGGGGTCCATGAAGTCGGCGATCGCCGCGCCTTCTTTCAGGAACTCCGGGTTGGACGCGTACCCCACGGCGCTCAGCCCGCGAGCATTGAGCTCGGCGCGAACCCGCTCCCCGGTGCCAACCGGAACCGTGCTCTTCATGATCAACGCGTGTTGCTCGCCGGCGCCGGTCTTCTCGAGCTCGTCGAGTAACCCCATCACACTGGAAAGATCCGCGTCGCCTGAGTAGGTCGGCGGTGTGTCCACCGCGACGAAGATCAGCTCGGACGATTCGAGGAGGTCTGCGAGCGACAGCGTGTAGGCGAGCCGATCAGAGTGTTCGGCCATGAGGTCTTCAAGACCCGGTTCGTAGATCGGCACGTCGCCGTTGTTGAGCGCCTCGACTTTTGCGGGGACGATGTCACGGATGATCACTTCGTGACCCAGGGCCGCGAGGCACACACCTGTGACCAGGCCGACGTAGCCGGCGCCGATGACGCCGATGCGCTGTCGGTTGTTCGCGCTCACGGAGTGGAGGCTTCGAACTCGACATCGATCGCCTCGGGCACAGCGCCCGCCGGGAGCTTGGCCCGATTGAGCGGCCGCGCCGACTTCGCGATCGCGTACATCTCGCGATCAGTCAGCTTGTAGTCGAGCGTGTTCGTGATCCAGTAGGTCATGTTCCCCTTGCGCCAGGCGAGGCGCTGCAGGTTGCGGCCGTCGTAATAGGTCCAATACTCACGACCACCGGTCCGCACCGCACCGGTCCTTCCGTCCAGGATCGGTGGGTTCTTCATCTCTGTTTGGGTAATTCCGAAGTACTTGAAGCCTCCGACATCGAAGACCAACTTGATCGCGTTGGGCTCGTTGTCGCCTCCAGTATTGATCCGGTAGGCCCTGACACGTCGTGCCCGCGAGCCACGCGGCACCTTCAGTGGAACCATCAGGTTCATCTTCGTCGCTGATCGGAGGCGCTCAAAGACCGGAATGAGTGATTCGGTGTCCACCATCGGACTTACTGGAGCAGCTTGCTCCGGCCGCTCCTCTGGTGCCGGCGGCTCCTGGAGTGCGCCGGCGTAGTCGGGGCCGACGACCGCGACGACGTCATAGCCGCGTAGCTCTTGTTCGGTACCGATCAGCAGGTTG
Organism: uncultured Thermoleophilia bacterium; assembly: GCA_947258365.1. Classification (GTDB taxonomy): domain Bacteria; phylum Actinomycetota; class Thermoleophilia; order Miltoncostaeales; family Miltoncostaeaceae; genus CAMYIK01. The sequence continues at coordinate 5,852 of CAMYIK010000007.1, forward strand.
GCCGACTCACCAAGGCGCTCCTTCACGACCTTGGCCGCCGAGCGCCCCTCATCGGAATGAAGGACCGTCGAGGCGGTGACCTGAGGGACCGTGCCGCCCGCGACGGCTTGGCGGAAGCCGACAGACACCAGCTGGTCGGTCACCTGCTGGCTTACCAAGAGCCGACCGCTGCCGTTGTCGACTCGCAACTGCACGGTGCCTGGAGTGACCGGCTGTTCGGGGTCCCCCTCCTCGAACTCCGGGTTCAGCCACTCCGCGACCTTGGACTGAATCTCGGCCTCTGAGGCCAGAACGACGGACAGCTCGTTGCGCATCGTGACGGCGCCCGTGATCCCGATGCGGGCGATCCGTTCATCGGGAGTAGTGAGCGCGAGCTCGATCAGCGAGATCAATTCGCGGATGTTGTCGACGCTGGTGACCACATTGTCGCCGAAAATCTCGGCGAACTCGCGGAACTTCCTAAGGTTCCCGAACTGCTTGGTCTGGCGCTTCAACTCGGCGAGGAACTTCTGCTGGCGCGCGGCGCGAGCAAAGTCGGAGTCGGTGTGGCGGTACCGCACGTAGTCCAGCGCGTCCTCGCCGACAAGACGCTGATACCCGGGCTCCAGATCGATCGCCTCATAGCTGGGCCCAGAGCCGCTGTTGTCGTTGAAGTACCGGCGATCGACGTCGATGTACACACCGTCGACGGCGTCGACGAGGTTCCGGAAGCCGTCGAAGTCCACGTTGACGTAGTGATTGACGTCCTGGCCGGTGAGGCTCTGGATCGTCTCGATCGCCTTCTCCGCACCACCGAAGCCGTAGGCGTTGTTGATCTTCGTGAAGCCGTAGCCCGGAACGTCGGTGTAGAGATCGCGCGGGAACGAGAGCATCGAGACGAATCCTCGCTTCTTGTCCAGGCGCACCAGGATGAGGCTGTCGCTAAGCCCGTTGCCAGTGCTGTCAGGCCGCACGTCAGAGCCGATCAGCAGCACGTTCACCGGCTCACCGGGAGTCGCCGGACGAGTCGCTGCGATGGCCCGCCGGTTCTCTTCTGTATCCGGGCTGGCTTGGCTGAGCGTGTCATCCAGGAAAAGGAACGAGGCGAAGGCAAGGCCGAAGACGACCCCGATGACCCCCCACACGGACCATCCGAGAATGCCAACCCAGCTGCGGCGCCGCCTGGGAACGCGGTAGTAGCGCGCCGTGTGGTGAAGCCCGTTGCCAGTCTCCTTGCCGTCGCTCACGGAGTGGCCTCGTGTTCGACTACCGGAGCGGGCTGGGCAAGAAACGCGCTGAGAGTGCGGGTGTAGGCGCGGAGGCTCTCGAGCTCGACATGTTCGTGCGGCCCATGGTGCCCGCCGCCGGTCGGCCCGAACTCGACCGCCGGGATGCCGCGGCGAGTGAACGCGACCGCGTCAGAGGCGCCGTGGCGGCCCACGGCGGTGGCCCCTGGCTCGTGATCTTCGGCAGCCCGAATCAGGCTCGCGACCAAGGGGTGGTCCGGCGAGACACCGACCGGCTCTTGTTGGAGAATCACGTTGAGCTCCGCATCGGTGAGAGACCGTATCTCGGCGAGGATGTCATCAGGGTCTTGGCCGGGTACGTAGCGGATGTCGAGGTCCATCCAGCATTGCTCGGGAACGCGATTCAGTACATCACCGCCTTGGATACGCGCCAGGTTCAAGGATGGCCGCGCGAACGCGGTCGATGACACCTTGGTGAAAGGTAGCCCTTCGATCAGTCGGAACAGTTCTCCTGCAGCGAGAATGGCGTTTTGCCCCTCCCAGGGCGTCGATCCGTGGGCGCCAAGCCCGTTCACGAGAACGCGAAGCATCAGCACGCCCTTCGCCTCGATACCGATCTGGAAATCGGTCGGTTCACCGAGGATCGCAAGGCCCGCGTCGATCAACCCCGCGTCGGCCAGTAGGTGGGTGCTGTTCGCCGTCGCCGGGGCTCCAGAGCGATCGTGGTCGACCCGCTCCTCATCAGGGGTCACGACCAGCATCGTCGATGCCCCGATGCCCTGGCTCCGCTCCACCAGCGCGTGCATCATCGCCGCGAGTGCACCCTTCATGTCGTAGGCACCGCGTCCCACGAGCCGGCCCCCGTCCCGCACCGGCTCAAACTGCCCGGGCGCACCAGGAACGACGTCCAGATGGCCCACCAGCGCGACCTTGGGAACGCCATCGCCCACCTGGGCGATCAGACTCGGCAGACCACCCGCGACCCGATGCTCGGCGACGGCGATTCCCCGTTCCTGGAACCAGTCCCGAATGAGCTGCGTCCCGACCTCGACGCCTTCCGGGCACGAGGTGTCGATCGCGATAAGCCTTTCGGCGAGCTCAGTGGGGTCCGTCACGGACCGGGAGGGTACCCAAGCGCTCACGTTCCCGGCCTCGGAACGGGTGTCATGGCGTTCTCGGCGGATGGCTCGTCGATCTCGGGGATGCGATTGGCGAGACTCCAGATGCCCCAAATGAAGAGAATGGCGGCCCAGATGATGAGTGTCGGAGCGATGCCGATCTGAGCCGCAACGGCCCCTGCCACCAGGGACCCGAGGCCGATTCCGCCCACTACCGCCAATTGGTAGAAGCCGAGCATCCGACCCACGTAGCTCGGCTCTGAGCGCAGCTGCATCGATGTATTAGTACCGCTGAACAGCCAGATCCAGAACGCCCCACAGAACCCCATCAGCGGCAGCGTCAGCCAGATCCAGGGCGAAATCGCAATACCGAACAGACCCAGAGCGAAGACGAAGCTCGCGATCGGCAGCAGCGCGCTCGCGCCGATACCCCGGCGACGCAGGCCCTCATAGATCACCGCACCAACAACCCCTCCCCCGCCCATGGCCGAAAGGAGCGCACCAAGCTCAGGCGCCCCGCCGTCCAGGCGCCCGTTGATGACCGGGGCGAGTTCCTGAATCACTGCGGCGAATGTCGTGAACAGAGCCATGCCGATCAAGAGACGGCGCAGCGCGGGGTCAGCCATGGCATAGCGCAGACCGTCACGGATGCCCGCTCGCTGGCGCGGAGCGGGAACCGGCGCCCGGCCGGCCCTGACGAGTGCCACGATGAGGACCCAGTACGAGACGGCGTTGAGGGCGAAGCACCAGGCAGGTCCGGCGAACGCCAACACCAGGCCGCCGATGGCCGGGCCGATGAGTCGGGCGACGTTGATACCGGCGGCGTTGACCGTCACCGCCTGGGAGAAGTGCTCGCGCGGCACCAGCTGCGGGATCAACGCAAGCATCGCGGGCAGGCCGAGGGCGAAGCCCGACCAGAGGACGGTGCTGAGCAGATAGATGGACGCGACGCTGAGCGCGTCGGCCGCAGCCGTCAGGGCCAGCAGGCTTGCGGCGAGAGACTGAAGGGCAAACGTCGCGACCGCGACCTTCCGGCGATCAAAACGGTCCGCGAGCTTTCCGGCAAGCGGAGCCAGGAACACGCTCGGACCGCGTGCGGTCACGGCGAGCACACCAACGGCGAAAGCGCTCCCGGTGAGCTCCCAGACCAGGAAGCCGGCCGCCACGATCTGCAACCAGGTCCCGCCGTTGCTGGCCAGGCTTCCCAGCCAGACCTCGCGGTAGGTGCGCACCCGCAGAACCGATGGGACGGCCCGCATCATGTTGTGGCGCGTCGCGGCCTATGCCCCGGCGACCGCGCGCTACCGAATCTAGCTCTCCGAGGAGACTCTGAGCCGGTTCTCCGCTCGCGCCTTGGAGCGGTCCGCGGACTGGCGCCCCACGGAGTCATCCTCCGACAGAGTCGACAGCTGCTCCTCGGCCCGCTGCAGAGCGGCTTCAGCTCGATCGCGATCGATGTCGTCGGCACGCTCGCCCTGCTCGACGAGGATCAACACGCTGTTGCCCTCGACCGTCATATAACCCTCGCCCGTCGCGATGCGAATCAGCGTCTCATCAGCCAAGCGCACGCGGGTCTCCCCAACGCGCAGGAACGCCTCCAGCGGCGCGTGGCGCGCCAGGATAGCGACATCTCCCGCCACACTCGGCGCGATGACCATCCGCACGTCTCCCTCAAAGAGGGAGCCACGCGGGCTCAAGATGCTTAGCGGGACGGTTGCCTTGTCCGTCCCCGGTGTCGCGGTCGACATTCAGTGGCCCCTACGACTCGAGACCCGAGGCCTTCTCAATGGCCTCGTCGATGGTCCCGACCAGGTAGAACGCCTGCTCCGGCAGGTCGTCGTGCTTACCCTCGACGATCTCCTTGAAGCCGCGGATGGTCTCGCGCAACGGAACGTATTTGCCCGGTAGGCCGGTGAATGCCTCAGCCACATGGAATGGCTGGCTGAGGAAACGCTCGATACGGCGGGCACGGCCGACGGCGAGCTTCTGCTCCTCGGTGAGTTCATCCACACCAAGAATCGCGATGATGTCCTGGAGGTCCTTGTAGGTCTGGAGGATCTCCTGCACCTGGGTCGCGGTCTCGTAGTGCTCTTCGCCGAGGACGTCCTTGGAGAGCGCACGGCTGGTGGAGTCGAGCGGGTCGACAGCCGGGTAGATGCCCTTCTCCGCGATCGCCCTGTTCAACACGGTCGTTGCGTCGAGGTGGGCGAAGCTCGCGGCAGGCGCCGGGTCGGTGAGGTCATCGGCCGGCACGTAAATCGCCTGCACCGAGGTGACCGAACCGTTACGCGTCGAGGTGATGCGCTCCTGGAGGTCGCCCATCTCACTGGAGAGCGTGGGCTGGTACCCCACCGCTGACGGCATACGCCCGAGCAGCGCCGAAACCTCGGAGCCCGCCTGGACGAAACGGAAGATGTTGTCGATGAACAGCAGCACATCCTGGCCGCCCACATCGCGGAAGTACTCGGCCATCGTGAGGCCTGAGAGCGCCACGCGAAGACGGGCTCCGGGAGGCTCATTCATCTGACCGTAGACCAATGCGGTCTTTTCGATGACGCCCGACTCGGTCATCTCGCGCCAGAGGTCGTTGCCCTCACGGGTGCGCTCGCCGACTCCGGCGAAGACCGACAGACCACCGTGTTCCTGAGCCAGGTTGTTGATCAGTTCCTGGATGAGCACGGTCTTGCCGACGCCGGCACCCCCGAACAGACCGACCTTTCCGCCCTTGACGTATGGAGCCAGCAGGTCGACGACCTTGATGCCCGTCTCGAAGATCTCATCGCTCGGGTCGAGCGCGTCGAAGCTCGGGGCCGGACGGTGAATCGGCCAACGCTCGGAGTCGGCCGGGATCTCCCCGGCCTCATCGATGGCCTCGCCGACGACGTTGAAGATGCGGCCCAACGTGACCTCGCCGACCGGAACGCTGATCGCAGCGCCGGTGTCGCGCGCAACCGCGCCGCGGGCCAAGCCATCGGTGATGTCCAACGCGACCGCGCGCACGCGGTCATCACCAAGGTGCTGCTGCACCTCGGCGATCAGCGGCGGACCGTCCTCGCGATCGATCTCGATCGCGTTGTAGATCGTGGGGAGGCCGTCCGGAAAGTGGACGTCCAACACAACGCCTTTGATCTCGACGATCGTGCCCGTGCTCTGAGCGGTGGTTGCCATGGTTCTGGCGGTCCTTCCTTCAGTTCAGCGCTTAGGTAAGCGCATCGGCACCCGCAACGACCTCCAGGATTTCCTGGGTGATCGCAGCCTGACGGGCGCGGTTCATCTGCAGTGTGAGTTGGTCGATCAACTCGCCGGCATTGTCGGTCGCGTTGCGCATGGCCGTTCGCCGAGCGGCGAGCTCAGCGGCGGCGCTCTCCAGCAAACCGCGATAGATGGTGATCTCGACGTATGTCGGCAGCAGGCGCTCGAGGAACTCCTGCGGATCGGGCTCGAAATACGCGACGCCTGCTGAGGCCTCGTGCTGCTCAGCCGCCTCCTGGCCGGTCTCCACGAACTCGCGGGGAATCGGAAGGAGCTGCTCCATCGTCACGGTCTGCTCGAGCACCGACTTGAAGGCGTTGAAGACGATGAGCACACGATCGGTCTCGCCGGACGTAAACGACTCCACCGCGTGAGCGGCCACCCTTTCGGCGTCGGAGTAATTCGGCTCGGTCGAGAAGCCCTCGAAGCTGCGATCGATGGGTAGGCCGCGAAAGCGCAGTGCCCCGGCGCCCTTCTTACCGACGGCGGTGTAGTCCACGTCACTCACGCCTCCGGAGCGGAGCTCGTCCGCTCGGATAAAGGCGCTGCGCAGGATGTTCACGTTGAACGCTCCGGCCAAGCCTCGGTCGCCCGTGATGGTCACGATGGTGGCGCTCTTGACCTCTTCGCGCTCCTCCAGGAGAGGCGTCGCCGAGACGGTGCCCGACCGCAGCGCGGCCTGGCCGGTCAGCCGGCGCATACCTTCGCCGTACGGTCGAAGCGCCTCGATGCGGTCCTGCGCCTTCTTGAGACGCGCGGACGCCACGAGTTCCATCGCGCGCGTGATCTTGCGCGTGCCGCGGACCGAATCGATCCGCCGCTTGATGTCTTGCTGAGATGCCACCTAGGCGGCCTGATCCCCGGTCTCGCCCTCGACGGCCTCAGTGACGTCGGCGACACCGATCTTCACGAGCAGGTCGCTGATCCAGGCGTCCAGGCGTTCGGCGAGCTCATCGCTCCAGCCTTCGCGAATCTCGCCCAGCATCGTGCCCTCGTCGCGAAGCGCGCTACGGATCTCCTCGTTGACACCAGGGACCCGGCCCGGGTCGATCTTGTCGAGGTGCCCCTTACCGGCGGCGAAGATGATCGCGACCTGCTCTTCCACCGGCCACGGTGCGTACTGCGGCTGGTTGAGGGTGGCGACGAGCCGCTCGCCTCGCGCCAGGGTGGCCTGAGTGGCGGCGTCCAGCTCGGAGCCGAACTGCGCGAAGGCCTCGAGGTCGCGGTACTGCGAGAGCTCGAGCTTCAAGGAGCCAGCCACCTTGCGCATGGACTTCACCTGCGCGGCGCCACCGACGCGGCTCACCGAAATACCGACGTTCACCGCGGGGCGCACACCGGAGTAGAAGAGCTTGCTCTCCAGGAAGATCTGGCCGTCGGTGATCGAGATCACGTTGGTCGGGATGTACGCCGAGACGTCGCCCGCCTGGGTTTCAATGATCGGCAGAGCGGTCAGCGAACCGCCGCCCAGCTCGTCGTTGAGCTTGCACGCGCGCTCCAGCAGGCGTGAGTGGAGGTAGAAGACGTCACCCGGGAATGCTTCACGGCCTGGCGGGCGCCGCAGCAACAGCGACATCTGCCGGTAAGCGTCGGCCTGCTTGCTGAGGTCGTCGTAGATGCACAGCGCGTGCTGACCGCCGTAGAGGAAGTACTCCGCCATCGTCGCGCCCGAGTAGGGGGCGAGGTACTTCAGCGGCGCGGGCGCCGAGGCGGATGCCATGACGACGGTCGTGTACTCCATCGCGCCCGATGCCTTGAGGCGGTCGACCACGCCGGCGACCGTCGACGCCTTCTGGCCGATCGCGACGTAGAAACACATCATGTCGCCGCCGCGCTGGTTGATGATCGTGTCGATCGCGATGGCGGTCTTGCCGGTACGACGGTCGCCGATGATCAGCTCACGCTGGCCACGGCCGATCGGGATCAGGGCATCGATCGCCTTGATACCGGTCTGCAGCGGCTCGGCGACGGGCTGACGCTGGACGACGCCGGGAGCCTTGAACTCCACCGGACGCCGGTGCTCGGTCTCGATCGGGCCGAGGTCGTCGAGCGGGTTGCCCAGCGGATCGACGACACGCCCCAGGAGGGCCTCGCCGACGGGCACCTCGATGACGCGCCCGGTGCGGCTCACCGGGTCGCCTTCCTTGATCTGGGTGGACTCGTTGAGGAGCACCACACCGACGTTGTCCTCTTCGAGGTTCAGCGCCAGTCCGGTCACGCCGCCAGGCAACTCGAGCATCTCGAGCGCCACGGCTGAGCCGAGGCCGTGGACACGGGCGATGCCGTCGCCGACCTGCAGGACGGTTCCGGTCTCTTCCGCCTCGACCCCGCCTTGATACTGCGAGATCTGCTCCCGCAATACCTTCGTGATCTCATCGGGTCGCAGCTGCATCGCTGATTTACCTTTCCGTCGCTACGTCGTTCGTGGTTGGCGTCAGCCGGTCGCGCCGAGAGGCGCGCCGGCGAGGTTACGTCGAAGGGTGTCGAGGCGGCTCCGGAGCGATCCGTCGACGCGGATCTCACCGACCTCGAGCACCAAGCCGCCGATGAGGTTCTCGTCGACCCGCTCGGTCAGCGCCGCCGTACGTCCGGTCTGCCGCTCGATGCGCTGCACGATTTTCTCGCGCATGGAGTCATCCAGCGGAATCGCCGTTACGGCAGTGATCTCAATGGTTCCGGCGGCTTCTGCCACCCGAGCCTGAAAACCGCTTGCGATCAGAGAGAGGTCGCCGAGGCGCCCCCGGTCGACCAGCACTTGGAGGAAGTTGGAGAGCACGGGAGAAGCGCCCTCGGTGATCTTCGCGATCACCGACTTCTTGGTACGCGAGTCGAGGTTGGGGCTGGCGAGCGTGTGAGCGAGATCCTCAGACGAGTCGACCGCAGTCGTGAAGGCCTTCAGGTCATCGGCTACCTGAGAGACGGCATCTGCGTCTGTCGCCGCCTCGAAGAGGGCTTCGGCGTATGTGGACTCGACGCTCACTTCAGCTTGCTCATGTCCGCTTCGGCGAGGGCCTCTTCGATGAACCGGCGGTGCTCGTCGTCGCTGAGCGTGCGACGCGTCACCTTCTCGGCCGCCAGCATCGCGAGTTCCACGACATCGTCACGGATCTGCGATGAGGCCTCACGGGTCTGGGCGGAAATGCGCTCCTCGGCATCGGCCAAGACACGCTCGCGCTGTTCTTGGGCTGCGGTGAGGATTTCCGAGCCCTGGCGCTCCCCGTCCTTGCGGCCACGCTCACGAAGCTCGTCCGACTCGTGGCGAGCCTCCTCGAGGCGGCTGTTGTACTCGCCCACCAACCGCTCCGACTCGAGGCGGTTGTTCTCGGCCTGGTCGAGGTCCTCGGCGATCCTTTGGCGACGGGCGTCAAGGAACTCTGCGACCGGGCCGAAGACATAGCGCTTGAGGACGAACAAGGTGATGAGGAACATCACCAGCGTCCAGACCATCAGCCCGGGCTGGGGGCTGAGCAACGGGTTGTCGCTCGAGGCGAGAACCGGCGAGATGTCGATCAACGGGAGAACCATGGCGCAGAGGTCCTTCGCCTATCCGATGAAGAAGGCGACGAAGCCCATCAGCAGGGCGTAGAACACGATCGCCTCCGTGAGCGCGAGGCCCAGGAACATGAGGCCCATGATCTCGCTGCGCATCTCCGGCTGGCGGGCGACCGCCTCGACGGTCTTACCCATGAGGTAACCGACACCGGCACCCGGACCGATCGCGCCGAACCCGGTTGCGAGGCCAAGCGCAAGGATCTTGGCCGCATCTTCAATGTTTCCCTCCACGGGACTGTCTCCTTTGCTGGGTTAGTGCGGTGGCTCCACCGCATAGCCGATGTAGATGCCGCTGAGCATCGCGAAAATGTAGGCCTGGAGTCCGGCGATCATGACCCACTCGAACAGGTAGAAGAAGATGCCGACCGGCAGGGCGAGCACGCCGATGAAGCTGCCGAGCAGGATCACGAATCCCGCCGCCATGATGATCAGCAGGTGGCCGGCCAGAAGGTTGGCGAACAGTCGCACTGAGAGACTGACGAGACGCAGGATCTGAGAGAGCAACTCAAGCACGAAGATGACCGGCTTGATCGCTCCGGGAGCGTCGGGAATCATGGTTTTGAGGTACCCCACCGGACCATGTGCTTTTACGCCCTCGACGTTGTAGGCGACGAAGACGAGGATCGTGAGCGTGAGCGTGACGTTGATGTTGGCCGTCGCGGCGTAAAGACCGAGATCCGGTAAACCGCCGGGGAATGTGCCGCTCTCGTGTGAGACGGGAAGCGGCACGAAGCTCACGAGGTTGCTCGCCGCGATGAAGAGGAACAACGTGGCGATGAACGGGAAGTACCTGTGAAAGGTCTTCTCGCTCAGAGTCGGCTTGGCGATCTGGTCTTCCGCGAACTCGTAGGCCAGCTCCACCGCGTTCTGGATTCGGTTGGGCTTGAGTCCCATGCCCCCGCGGATACCGAATACCGCGATCAAGCCGAAGATGATGCAGATGGCGGAGGCGATCCAGAGGTAGATCACCGCTTTGGTGATCGAGAGGTCGACGAAGCCGAAGTCGAGATCCACGTAAGGAGTGAGCTCGAACTCCAAGGAGGGGTCGAAGTCCTCATCCTCGGCGGCAGCTGCCAGCCCCGGCAGCGAGAGCAGCGCGCCGAAGGCGACCGCCCAGATCCATAGCCAGCGGCGGCGCACCGCGTTCACTCCCCGGCCTCCGCCTTGCGGATCTTCTGGGTGATTCCGAACAGCACCGTCCGCCCCAGAAGATCAAAGGTGAAGGCGAAGATGAAGACGGCCGCGGCCGTCAGCGCGATCGGCTCGGAGAAGCGCAACGCAACCACGAACAGGATCCCCACGACGATCCATGCACGGGCGATGAATGAGAGCCCGGCCAAGCCGACCGCGAACGTCGGCTCGATGTCCAGCGCGAACTTGCCGGTGGCCAGCGAGAGGCCCCAGTTGGCCAACCAGAGCCCAAGGCCGAGGTACCAGCCCTCGATAGGACCGCCCGCGAGCAGCACGAACGGAAGGGCGATGATGGCGACGGCGATGCCGAGTGTCGACGCCACGAATTGGACCGGGCGCATTGCAGATGATGCAGGGGCGACCGCGGTCACGCGCGGCACCCCGAGTAGGTAACGGAGCGCACTGAGTTCAGGCGAGTCCTCGAAGCGGACTTTTAAGCCGTAGTCGTCGTGAGCACAATCTGTCGACCCGGCTCCGGGCGGGCCGGAGTATAACCAAAGGATCCACCTCCCCAGCTGCCCATCGGAGCAGCTTGGGACAAGCGTCAGGCCGACGAGAATCAGCCGCTCGCGGCCTTGGCCCGCGCACGCTCCTGGTTGCGCTCTCGCACGATCTGCACGACCGGGGTCTTGCCCCACTTCAAGATCTCGAGCACGTAGATCAAGTAGACCGCCGCAAGCACCGCCACCGCTCCGAGCCCAAGCAGAGCCAGGCTGCCCCACAGTTGGTAGCCCCCGCTGCTGTCGGTGTACGGAATGAAGCGGATCGACACCGCGATGAGCCCCATCAGGACGCACCAGGCATAGACAGCCAGGACGGTGCGTCGTTGACTCCAGCCGATGTTCAGGAAACGGTGATGAAAGTGGCTGCGGTCGGCGGCGTAGACCGGCAAGCCATGCTTGATGCGCTTCATGACCACGAACGAGGTGTCGAGGATCGGAACCGCGAGGATCAACAACGGGGCGATCAGCGCGACCGCCGCCGCGCTCTTCATCACTCCCGAAACCGCGACGCCGGCGAGCATGAAGCCCAAGAACATCGAGCCGCTGTCGCCCATGAAGATCCGGGCCGGGTTGAAGTTGAAGTAGAGAAAGCCCAAACAGGCACCGGCGAGCGCAGCAGCGAGGATCGCCGGGTCAGCGCGATCGAGTGACGCGGCGAGGATCGCGAAGGTCGTGGCCGAGATCGCTGCGATGCCGGCCGCAAGCCCATCGACGCCGTCGGTGAAGTTGATCATGTTCACCAGCGCGACGAACCAGACCACCGTGATGACGTACTGGGTCGCGCCGAGGTCGTAGACACCGAGGAACGGCAGCGTCACATGATCGATCGTCAGCCCGGCCGATACGGGGACGGCCGCGCACGCGAGCTGGCCGAGCAGCTTCGCGGCGGGCTTGAGACCCCAGATGTCGTCAATCGCCCCCAGGATCGCGATCGCGGTCGCACCGAGCAGAAGCGCCCGCGACTGCCCATCGACCGGGAAGAAGACGAGCGCGGGCACCAGAAAGCCGATCAGGATCGCCAACCCGCCGAGTCGCGGGGTGGCGATGCGATGCACGCGGCGCTCATCGGGCGCGTCCACCGCTCCGATGGCACGTGCCACCCGGCCGAGCCAGGGGGTGAGTGCGACGGCGGTGACCGCAGCGACGATGGCGCTGAGGACGGGAATGAGGGTCGTGGTCATCAGCTGGGCGGGTTTTCGCCCGAGGTGATCTTAGGCTTCAGCATCCGACGTCATCAACGGTTCGGTCACTGAGAACGCCGGGCTGCTCTCGCGCAGGATCACTACTGATCCGAGGCGCATGTCGCGCGATCAGCCAAAGCGAGGTCTCGATCCTTGAGGATCACGCTGATCCCCGCCTCGCGCGCCCGATCGCAGAACGGGGCGATGGAGTCGACGCGATCCGTGTACTCGGCGGCCAGGATCGCTTTGCCGCGCGCGGCAAGTGGCTCCAGCTGATCGCACCAGCCGTCGGCGAAGCAGTCCTCGGTGACGGCGAAGTCGACCGGCAAGTCGGAAAGCTCGGGAGTGTTCTTCAGCGCGATCGCCAATCCACGGGCGTGGGCCTGCTCGATGAGCCACTCCAGGTAGCGCCGCGCGTCGGCCTCGACCAGCCCGAAGCCCGTCCGCTCGGTGAAGCTGTCGATGACGTCCGGCTCGACAGCATCGAAACCCGCGTCGCGACAACGATCGAGTCGGGCTTCCATGACCGGTCCGACCAGATCTCGACGCCGATAGTCGATGAAGCGTTCATCCGGCCACTCCCCCCATGTGCGACCTACGACCTCCGATGGGAAGTCCTTCGCGTCATCGCGCCACGACTCGCGAGTGCCGGCGGTGAAGTAACAGATCAGACGGGCCCCCCGCGCCTTCAACGCCGAGACCTTCCTCGCGGGGGTGTCGATGTCGATATCCCATACCGGCACCGGAGGGGTGGTGTCGAGTTGACCCTGGAGCTGCCACTGCCAGTCGACCCCGGGAGCCGGACTCCAGCGCGACTCGTCGTCGGAGGAGCCGCACGCCACTGCAGTGAGAAGACAGACGAGCGCGAGCGCGAGCCCCACGAGAAGAACGCACAGCGGCCGACGGTTCATGCAGCGATGCTAGGGCCTCGCGCTCGCGCTATCGTGCCCCGCCGGTCCCGCCGTCCGTAAAGGAAGTCCATGGAACGCTTTGGATTCGTCGGACTTCCCAACGCGGGTAAGTCCTCTCTCTACAACGCCCTTGCCGGGGGAGGCGCTCTCGCGGCGCCCTATGCCTTCGCGACCACCGATCCGAATGTCGGGGTGGCGATAGTGCCCGACTCCCGTCTGGATCAGCTCGCGGAGATGAGCGGGTCGGCCAAGACGGTCAACGCGCGGGTCGAGTTCACCGACATCGGCGGCCTCGTCGAGGGTGCAAGCCAGGGCGAGGGCCTCGGCAACAAGTTCCTCGCAGGTATCCGCGAGGTCGACGCGATCGTCTTCGTCCTGCGTGCCTTTGACGATCAGGACGTGCCCGGCCCGTGCGATCCACTCGAGCACCTCCGCGTCGTCGAGATCGAGTTGGCGCTCGCGGACCTTGAGACCGCCGAGCGCCAGCACGAAAGGCAGGTCAAGGCGGCGCGGGGCGACAAGACCCTTGAGCCCGTCGTGGCGGCGCTGAAGGAGGCCTCCGACCTGCTCGCCGAAGGGACGCCGATCTACCGCAGCGACCTGAGCGATGAGACCCGCGAGATCCTTCGCCCCTTCTTCTTCCTGACCAACAAGCCCGTACTCGGGGTGGTCAACCTCGGCGAAGATCAGCTCGAGGACGGGGAGGCGATCGCCGCGCCGATCGCCGCTGAGCTCGCCGGCGCCCAGATCGTGCCGATGTGCGTCCAGCTCGAAGCCGAGGCGGCGCTTCTCCCGGCGGCTGAGCGCGCTGAACTACTCGAGGGCCTCGGCCTCGGACAGGGCGCGCTCGCGACGTTCGTCAATGACGCGTACCACCTGTTGGGGCTGCGCACGTTCTTCACCACTGGCGAGAAAGAGAGCCGCGCCTGGACCTTCAGCGCCGGCGCCGGCGCCCCGGAGTGCGACGGCGTGAACCACACCGATTTCCACCGCGGATTCATCCGCGCCGAGACGATCCATTGGGAGGACCTCGTCGCCAAGGGCTCGTGGGCCGCCGCGCGAGCCGAGGGCTCGGTCAGGAGTGAGGGTAAGGACTACCGCCCGCTCGACGGCGACGTGATGGAGTTTCGTTTCAACGTGTGACCTGCGGCCAGGACTGGACGAAATGCCCAGCCCAACTTGTGAGTAAACGCTCCGCGCGCCGAAGGAGTGAGGGAACCCCTTTCACGTACCGCAGGAGCTTTGACATGAGACCATCCAGGCACGCATCGGTCTCGCCATCGCCACGGTCGCCGCAGGCGCGGCGCTCACGCCGCTTCAGGTTGGCGCCGCGACAGGCGCCGACCTGAGGGCGGTGGGCACCTGGCCGGCCGGCGGCGGCGAGCAGCAGCTGTCGGTCGACGACGCGAACGACCGGGTGTGGGGCCTGCCGGGAGACTTTGCGTACGTGGGAATCGGGGGGGCGCCGGCGCGCACCACGACCCGTATCGAGCTCCAGGACGGGACCCCCATCGGCACCCTCGTGCCTGGACGGGGAGTCTGGAGGCTCACCGCGCCCCGTGAAGCGTATTCCGGGACGATCTACGTCAGCTACACCGTTACGTCGCGCGGCCGATCGTCGTTCGGCTTCGGATCCAGGTCGCGCACCCGGTTAGAACTCGGCAAGCTCGCCACGAAGAAGCTGCGTCCCCAGCCGGGGCCCGAGCGCTCGATCGACACGATCGACGTCTCCGCGATCGTCGACGTCTCTGGCTCGATGGCCACCAACGACCCCGACTACAAGCGGCGCGACGCGGTCGACCTGCTGTTCCGGTCGAGCCGGACCGGCGACCGGATCGGGGTCACCACCTTCAACCACTTCGCGCAGACCGCGCTCTCGCCCACCGAGATCAGGACCCACTCGCAAGCCAGGACGCTGAGCAAGCGGGTGACGCCGAAAATCGTCAATGGTGGAGGTACAGACTACGACGGCGCCTTCGATCGCAGCTTCGTCTCGCTTTACGAGGACGCGAAGGCGCGCCAGACGTTGGCCGGCAGGCGCAAGCTCGCCATCTTCCTGACGGACGGGGGCCACCTCCATCGCGGAAGCTCAGCCTGGCCTCAGTACCGCAACACCCATTTGCGATTCACCCACAGCCCGGGAGAGCACTCCTGGCCCGTCTGCGTGATCCAGCTCGGGGCGAGCTTCACCAGCCGCGACGTGAACCGCCTGAAGCGGATCGCTGCATCCACCGGCGGGCTCTACTTTCACGCGAATTCGAGTTCGAGTCTCGTCGACATCTCCGTTCGTGCCGCGGCATCGCGTCCGGTGAGGAGACGACCGGCGCGCGGTGCTGGGAGGGCGTGAAGCGTGGCGAGAAGCTCAAGCTCTCGGCGCGGGTTCCCTCACGCCGGCGCGCTGCGACGTTCCTGGTCACCGGTCAGTTCAAGCGCCACCAGGTCACCTTCGTCGCTCCAAGCGGAACCCGTTACGCCGCCAAGGCGGCGAACAAGACACCCGGCATGCAGTACAAGAACGGCAGGACCTGGGCCATGTTTGAGGTCGCCAACCCGCGCGCGGGCGCCTGGCATGTCGAGATAAATGCCACCGGCGTCCCGCGAGGCAAGAAGGACACAGCCTGCGCGCGCCTGACTGTCGACGGGACGGGCGGCGGCCCACCGAGCGAAGACGACGCGCCCGAGCGCGACATCGAAGACTAGCGGCGCTCGCGGCGCCGGTGCAGGTAGGCCGCCACGCGGGTCGGCAAGGCTCGCGGTAGCGGCCTGCCGACCCGCGTGAGCGCGGCAACCGGCCCGACATCCACCCGAACGCGCCCGCGCCGCAGACCCTCCCAGGTGCGCTCCACGACCCGCTCGACCGGGCTGAACGGAACGGGCCCCTGGTAGCTCCCCGCCCCCGCCGCGGCGCCGAACTCCGTGTGCACCGGGCCGGGGCACACCGCGATCGCGCGTACACCGGTCCCGCGCAGCTCCTCGGCCAGCGCCGCGGTGAAATGCAGACCGAAGGCCTTCGTCGCGGCGTAAGTGCTCATAAAGGGAATCGGCTGATCCGCGGCCGCGGAGCTCACCACGATCACCGCGCCGCGGCCGCGGCCCACCATCTCGGGCAGCACATCGCAGGCCAGATCCACCACGGCTGCGCAGTTCAGCCTGACCATGTCGGCTTCGCGCCGACGGTCCGCCTCGATCAGCGGGCCCAACGAACCGAACCCCGCGTTGAGAACGGCGACGTCCACTCTGTTCGGACCAAGGGCGTCTCTGCAGGCCTGCAGGCCGCTGGCCTTGGTGAGGTCCGCAACGACGTAGCGGACGGTTCCCGGCCCACGATCAGTCAACTCCGCGACCAGCTCCCGCAGCCGCTTCTCGCGGCGCGCCACCGCGATCACTTCGTAGCCGCGCTGGACGAGGCTTTCCGCGTAGGCCCAGCCGATTCCTGAGGACGCCCCCGTCACGAGGGCCGCTGCCGGTGGAGACCCGATCGGCACGCGTCGAGCCTACCGGCCCCGTGGTGCTACCGGCCGAGGCCCCTTGTGATCGAGGCCGCGCGTTCCTTCACCCTGCAGCCGCCCGCGATCTTGAGAGCGAAGCCCCGATCACCGTCTTTGAGCTCCAACGCCACACGCGGAATCTCAAGGGGCGCCCGCCAGGCGTCCTGCGCGCGCACCGGCCCATGCTTCATGGTGAAGGACAGGCGGATGTCGGCCTCTTTCAGCGCGGCGATCTCCGACTGCCGGTAGTCCGAGGGGCGGCCGTTGGGAAACGCGAAGGCGGTCACAGGCCGCCCTGCCTGCTCGGCAACGGTCGCGATCGATGCGTGAATCTGAGCCCGTGCGTCGTCCGGTGTCTCACTCGCGAGCACGGGATGATCGACGGTATGCGGCTGGATGGCGAAGCCGTGACTTGCCATCTCGCGAGCCTCCGACCAGGAGATGAAGTCCGGACGCTCTCGGAGCGGGCCCTCGACGCCGAGCGCAGCCTCGATCTCCTCGAGCAGCGGCTCTCTCACTCGAAATGAACGCTTCTTCAGCGCGCTACTCGCGAGCCTCCACACACACTCGCGCATCTGCGGACCATCGAGTCTCACTCGCCCGATCTCAGGCAGCGCGGCCTGCGACAGACGCGTGGTGCGCACGGAGTGCCAGAGGCGATCCCACCAGGCCATGCGGCCGGTACCCACGAGACCCGTCGTGACAAACAGGACTGCCGGGAGCCGCCGCTCCTCAAGGATAGGAAGAGCGATCTCATAGTTGTCGCGATAGCCGTCATCGAAGGTGATGAGCAGTGGGCGCGGCGGAAGCCGGCGGCCCTCGGTGACAAATTCAAGGAGTCGATCGAGGTCGATCGGCGTGTACCACAGGCGCACGTAGTCCATCTGCCGCGCGAACTCCTGAGGGGTCGCGCTTGCGACGCCCGGCGCGCTTGCCTCGGCTACGGTCAGCTCGGCAATGCGGTGGTACGCGAGCACCGTCAGACGGTCGTATCCCCAGGTCATGTCCGCGAAGCGAGACAGCAGCGAGGACGGCAGCCTGTGGCTGGCGATGGAGGTGGGTCGTAATCCGGTCTCACGGGCGCCCGGTCGAGAGACCGGAACGGTGCGTGGATCAGACGGTCGCCTAGGGGGTGTTCGGCGTGTGGTTGCCAGGACTTCCTCCGCGGGGGGTGCGGTACACGAAGAGCTTTCCATCGGCGGGCGCCGCCAGGCGACCAGGCTCCACGTGTCCCGCTACGAAGTTTCGCGGCATTAAGCGATCTTCTACCTCGACTTTCGTCTACTTCAGGCGGCTAGCGAGACGATGCCCATACGGCTCGTCCAGCCGATCAGCGGAGGTAGTCGAGGGGTCCCCAGAACGCGAACAGCCGGCCCCAAAGGACCGGCTGTCGGTAAGCCTGTATGTCACTGCGGCGCTAGTTGGCGGGACCGAGCATCCGATTCATCTCTGCTTCCCAGGCTGCGTACACCGCGTCGTACTGATCGACGACGGTGATGTAGCCGACCATGCCAAGCGCTTCATGTCCTGGCAGGTTGCACCAGATCTTGTTCCGCCCAGGCTTGAGCGACGTGACGAGATCCCCGCGCGCGCCCGGTCCGAGATCGACCTTCTGCATCTGCCCTTGCGCGTCGAGCACGGCAAAATCGTGATCGTCTTCGCCGCGGTTGAAGATGCTGAAGTTGACGACTCCGGTCGGGTCGGCCGCCACGGTGATCCGTGACGGAATGACCGACCATTCGTCCTCGTCGATCTGCAAGCCGGTCGGCACCCTCTCGGGCGCTGGATCGAACAACCGATGGACCTTCGCCGCGGCGAGGCTCGCTGATGCGAGCATCGCCACGACGAGAGAACCGGCGACGAGGGCGTAGAGGCCCCGACGCCTCATCCGATGATCGGTCGAGCGGTTGCTGCCGGTCGGCCCGGCAGGACCGCGTTCGGGTCGCCACCGAGCCATTCACTGACGACCTGGGCGTAGATCTGGCGGGGGTCGTTGGCCGCCCGGAGATCGTCACCCCGACGGGCGCGTTGCGCCGGAGCGATGCCGGGCCAGTCACCTGCAAGGCCACCGTTGACGCGGGATCCCATCAGCATCATCGGACCGGCCGTGCCGTGATCGGTGCCGTCGTCGTTTTGCTCGACGCGGCGACCGAACTCGGTGAAGACCATCGTCACGACCTTCGCCTCGACCCCACGCGCCGTGAGGTCAGCCTGGAACGCCGCGAGAGCGTGCGACAGAGTCGTCAGCTGAGGGTCCATGCTGTTGAGAATGTTCGCGTGGTTGTCGAATGAGCCCCAGTCGATGGTCACGATGCGCGTTCCGAGACCCGCCCCAATGAGCGTCGCAGCAAGCTGCAAACGCGTCGAGAGGGAGCTCTGCGGATACCCCGCCCCCGCCGGCGCGTTCTCCAGCGCCTTCAGCGCCCGAGCGACGCGGACCGTGCGGTTGTAGGCCTCACGAGCGTGATTGAGCTGCTCGTTCTTCTTGGCAGCCTGCACGGACGACACCGCACCCATGACTTCGGTCGCGTCGGTCTCGCCGGAGTTCGAGACGTCGAACTCGACTCCATTGAGGTTGCTGACCGCACTGACCGGCGCCCGCGTGGTCCGAATCTGCTTGGACAGGTTCGAGCTGAGCGAAACGGCCTGGAGCGGGTTGGTCTTCGACCCGTAGAGGTCGAGCCAACGTCCGAGCCAACCAGTCTCGGTGTTGTCATCGGTCGTGCCGCGGAACCAGTAGTCGCGGCTGTCGAAGTGCGACCGGCTCGAGTTCTGGAAGAAGTTGACCGCCGGCCAGAGCGCCATGTCGGCGCCTGCGCCGGAGCCGTTGCCCCAAATGGTGTCAAAGCCGACCGTTTGCTCGTTGTTGCCGACACCGGAGACTCCGACGTTGGCAAAGCCGAACCGACCGCCGGTGCCCGGCATGGCGGTGGTGCCTACCTGGTTGGCGGCACTGGCTCCGAGAGCGCGACCCACGTTCGGGCGCGCCGTCGAGTAGTGCCCGAAGTCCGGATTCGCGATTGGCACGAAGTTCTGCATGCCGTCGAATCCACCATTGAGGTAGAGACAAACCAGCACCGAACCGGGCTCGGCGGCCTCGGCCTTCGCGGCCTCAAACGCCTCTGTCCAGTCGATCTTGCTCGCCCCGTAGACGGCGGCCATTCCGAGCGCGCCGTTCTTGAGGAAGCTCTTGCGGTCATGCCGCCTGACTCGCGGAACACCATCGGCAAAACCGTTGACGGCCTCGATCGGAATCGGCATGTGGTCGACCGGCTCGATATCGAGCGCGGCACTGTCGCTGCGGGCGCAGTCGGCGCAGATCACGGCCTCGGAAAACCCGGGGTCGAGCGGCTTCTGTTCGCCCTCGTGCGTTTGGTGGTCGTTGCGATCCATGTCACATCACCTGTCCGTCAGGGCCACCGACCATGAAAGTGCGCAGCACTCTCTGGCGAGCGATCCGGTCGTCCTCGTTGTCAGCGGCCGCATTCTTTGAGAAGAACAACAGCGCGCTGCGGGTCTTCGGCGCGAGCCACGGCTTCCCGACAGCGTTCCACGCGTTGGTGAACGCCTGGGTGCTGCTCTCGCTGCTGCCCGGGTCTTTGATCTCGTAGTTGTCGTCATTGATCACCGCGTTGGCGAAGTCGAAACGCGACAACGCGGTGTTCGTGTTCAACCACGAGAGACCGCCTTCCCAACCGGCAACGGTCGGGGGGAAGTAGGGCTCTTGACCCTGCTCGTCGAGTGCCCGACTGAGCTGGCTGCTCGTGATACCGCGGCGGAGGGCCCGCATCATGCCGACGGAGTAGACGATCGGCGGCTTGATCATGTCCGGCTCGATGTTGGCGAACATCGCGGGGTCGGTGAGGATCTTCTTCAGGACCGGGCGGATTTGGGTGCCGCCTCGCTTGTAGGTCCGAATCAGATCGGTGACCGTCGCCTTGTCCGGCGGCACGGTGATGAACTCGTTCCAGAGCTTGGTGACCAAGAAGAACGGGTGGTTCCAGTGGGCCAGCACGGAGTCCACCGCATCCCGGTGCTTGAAGGCGGCCGTCTTGCCGAAGACCTTCTTGTCCGTGTCGTCCCAGCGGTCCTCATTGAAGATCGCGCGGGCCTGATCCGGATTGTCGTCCTCGATCTCCCAGCCGGTGAAGGCGCGGGAGAGCTCCTTGATGTCGGTCTCCGTGTAGGTGACGTTGCCACGCCGGTCGAGGATTCCGACCGCGAACAACTCACAGATCTCGCGACCGTAGTTCTCGTTCGGGTTGTTCTTGGTGCTCCGCTCGCCGTTGAGGAAGCGCAGCATCGCCGGCCCCTCGCCCACCTCGTAGAGCATGTCCCGGAACTTGGCGGACGGGTTTGCCGCGATGTCGCTGTACTTGCGGAAGAGGTCGATCTGCTGCTGCATCAGCTGCGGCGGACTGACGTTTTCACGCTGAGTCGCGAAGTGGTTGTGCCAGAAGAACGCCATCCGCTCCGCGAACGGGTTCTTCAACCGGATCATCCGGTCGCACCACTCGAGCACAAGATCAGTGTCGTCCTCAGTGGGGTCGAGCGGCGTCCGCGGATCGGCCTCGCGGTCCTGCTTGTACGGAGCCGCGCCCTGAAGACCACCCTGCGGTGTCGTCAGAAGCGCTTCCACGAAGTCCTGGACGCTCCGGCCGATCCACCTCTTGCGATCGGCGTCGGTCGGGCCGAAACCCGTCCGCCACATCATGCGATCGACCATCACCTTGTTCATCCGCTTCTGTGGCCCTGAAGCCAGCGGACGACGCAGGCGTCGGCGTCGCGCCCCTGTAAGCACGCGTGTGCTCATTTGGCCCTCCTTCTCAGCATGGCCCGGAAGGTGCGGGTTGTCCGCTTGTTCTGCCGGACTCGGAAGTCACCATTCCGCTCCCTGACGTCGTACCAAACGAAGCCTTGGAGCAGGGGGAGTTTCGACTGGAGCTTCCCGAGTCGGGAGATCCAGAGCGCTTTGTTGCCGCCCTTGTTCGTCGAGGCCGTTTCTGCGATCCAGAACGGCTTCGCGGCAAGGGAGGTGATGTCGCGGTAGGCGACCCTGAACAGGTCGTACGGCTCAGCCCACGACAGTGACCTGACGGTCCCGAAGTTGTAGCCGCTGACCCCGACGAGGTCGACGAACTTCCTACCCGGGAAGTAGTTGGCAATCGTGTTGGTCGGCCGCTCGGGGAAGCTGCGGACGTACGGGGCCCACATGATCCTGACGCGCTTGCCACCGCTCTTCTTGAGCCGGGCGCGCACCTTCTTGAAGGCTGCCTTGTACTTCTTCGCGTTGTTCTTGTTGACCGTGCCCGACCAGGGGTACCAGGGGGTGTTCATCTCCGGCATCGGCCGGATGATCGGAGCGATCTTCAGCTTCTTGGTCTCTTTGCCGAGCCTCGCGAGACGCTTGTTCTCGGAGCCCTTCGCGATCTTGGCCAGGCGGAACCGCGGCTGAACGCGCTTCGCCTTACCGTTGTCGGGCATCCAGGTGATCATCAACTGGACCTTGTTGCGGTTGGCCCATTTGATCAGCGCGGGGTTGAGTGACTTACCCGTACTCAGGTAGACGCTCACCACGCGGACCTTCTTGCCTACGGCCTTCCGCAGGCCCGGGGTCTTCTGAACAGGGTTGTCTTGATAGACGCCCACTTTGATGCGCTTCGCCTCTGCTCTGTCGGCGTCGGCGGCCTGAGCGAATGTCAGGGCTACCGCGGCGCCGAGAGCTATTGCAATCGCGCGGCGGGGGGCGTGGACCCGTCGCGGTCGGTGGAGCTCGGTCGTCGTCATGGGCGGGACGCTAGAGGCGGTTCGCGGCGATCCCGAGCGTGGAAAGGAACGCTCAACCCTTTGCCCACAAAGCTCACACAAACCCCGATCTCTCTGGGAGGGACCCCGAAAGCAGTGGGATATCACCCTAATGTGCGACTTTCGGAGCGCCAGGAGGTGGCCGATGTACCTACTTGCATCGGTCCCGCTTACCCGTCTCCTAAGCCCCTCTCATGAAGTCGTTACCGAAGGGCTGCCGAAAGCGGCAGCGTAGGATTCGCCGGACGCACCTCGGAAAGGCCCGAATGCCCGAATCACCGCCCGAGCCCTCGCCCACCGAGCGCTGGCGCACCATCGCCGATCGGGAGCTCCGCGACCGCACCCTCGAGGACCTGACGGTCCCAACGCCCGAGGGCATAGAGATCCGTCCGCTCTACACGGCGGACGACCTCGAGGAGCTCGAGACCATGGACACCTTGCCGGGCTTGCCGCCCTACGTGCGCGGGCCGCGAGCAACCATGTACGCCAACCGGCCGTGGACGATTCGCCAGTACGCCGGCTTCTCCACCGCGGAGGAGAGCAACGCGTTCTACCGCCGGAATCTGGAGGCGGGCCAGCGGGGACTCTCGGTCGCCTTCGATCTGGCCACCCACCGCGGGTACGACAGCGACCACCCCCGGGTCGTCGGAGACGTGGGAAAGGCCGGCGTGGCCATCGACACCGTGGAGGACATGAAGATCCTCGTCGACCCAATCCCGCTCGACGAGATGTCGGTCTCGATGACCATGAACGGAGCGATCCTCCCGATCATGGCCTTCTACATCGTCGCCGCCGAGGAGCAGGGCGTCGCCCCTGAGGCCCTCGCCGGCACGGTCCAGAACGACATCCTCAAAGAGTTCATGGTCCGCAACACCTACATCTATCCGCCCGAGCCGAGCATGCGGATCGTCGCCGACATCATCGGGTTCACCGCCGAGCACATGCCGCGCTTCAACTCGGTTTCCATCTCCGGATACCACATGCAGGAGGCGGGAGCGACGGCCGTCCAGGAGCTGGCATTCACCATCGCCGACGGCCTGGAATACGTGCGCGCCGCGATGTCGCGCGATCTCGACGTCGACGCGTTCGCACCTCGTCTGTCGTTCTTCTTCGCCATCGGCATGGACTTCTTCATGGAGATCGCCAAGCTGCGGGCCGCGCGTCTGCTGTGGCACCGCGTGATGAGCCAGTTCGCGCCACAGAAGCCGCAGTCGCTGATGCTGCGCACCCACTGCCAGACCTCGGGCGTGTCGCTGACCGAGGCCGATCCCTACAACAACGTCGTGCGGACTGCGTACGAGGCGCTCGCCGCTGTACTTGGCGGAACCCAGAGTCTCCACACCAACGCCTTCGATGAAGCCTTGGCCCTGCCGAGCGAGGCCTCCGCCCGCATCGCTCGCAACACTCAGCTGATCCTGTCCGAGGAGACCGGGGTCACGCGCACCGTCGACCCGCTCGGCGGCAGCTACTTCGTGGAGCACCTCACCCACTCGCTCGCCGAGGAGGCCTGGAAGCTGATCGAGGAGGTCGAGGTACTCGGAGGGATGACCAAGGCCGTCGCCGCCGGGATGCCGAAGCTGCGCATCGAAGAGAGCGCGGCGCGGCGCCAGGCACGGATCGATCGCGGCGAAGAAGTCGTCGTCGGGGTCAACAAGTATCGGCTCGAGGATGAGGAGCCGCCCGAGATCCTGGAGGTCGACACCTCGGCCGTTCGGGACGCGCAGGTCGCGCGGCTTACACAGGTTCGCGAGAGCCGTGACGAAGAGCGCTGCCGCGCGACTCTGACGGCGCTGGCCGAGGGTGCGCGCGGCGACGCCAACCTGCTTGAGCTGTCGGTCGAGGCCGCTCGCGCGCGAGCTACCGTGGGCGAGATCTCCGATGCGCTCGAGGTGGTGTTCACGCGCCATCGCGCTGTGATCCGGAGCATCTCGGGCATCTACGGCTCGGCGTACGAGAACGACGACGACTTCGCGCGCATCCAGGCGGCGGTCGACGAGTTCGCCGCGACCGAGGGGCGCCGCCCCCGCATGCTGGTCGTGAAGCTGGGCCAGGACGGACACGACCGTGGCGCGAAGGTCATCGCAACGGCCTTCGCCGACCTGGGCTTCGACGTGGACGTCGGGCCGCTGTTCCAGACGCCCGAGGAGGCCGCGCGCGACGCACTGGACAGCGATGTGCACATCGTGGGGGTCTCGAGCCAGGCCGCGGGCCACAAGACCCTGGTCCCGGATCTCGTCCGGCAGCTGCGCTCACGTGGAGCAGAGACCACCCTCGTGGTCGTCGGCGGCGTGATTCCGCCGCAGGACTACGACTACCTCTACGACGCCGGTGTGGCCGCCGTCTACGGCCCGGGGACCAACATCCCCCGGGCCGCAGAAGAGATGCTCGACCTGATCCAGCGTCGCTCGTCGGTGTGACCGAGCTCGCGGAGGGGGTCATCAGAGGTGACCGCCGAGCCTTGGCTCAGGCGATCACGCTGGTGGAGTCGACCCACGACGATGATCGCGAACGCGCTCTGGAGTTGATTCAGGAAGTCATGCCACGCTCCGGCCGGTCGCTTCGGGTCGGCATGTCCGGCGCCCCCGGCGCCGGAAAGTCCACCATGATCGAAGCGCTCGGCGTGCGTCTGACGGATGCGCGGAAGCGGGTCGGTGTTCTGACGGTCGACCCCACGAGTGCGCGCAGCGGCGGTTCACTCCTCGGCGACAAGACCCGCATGGAAGAGCTGTCTCGCCGCGACGGAGCGTTCATCCGTCCGTCCCCGTCAGGAGGCACGCTCGGGGGCGTGGCTCGCCGGACGCGCGAGGCGATGCTGCTCGTCGAGGCATGGGGCGCGGACGTCGTTCTGATCGAGACCGTCGGCGTCGGCCAGTCCGAGATCGCCGTGGCCGGGATGGTCGACCAGTTCGTTCTTCTGATCAATCCGGGCGGCGGGGACGAGCTGCAAGGGCTCAAACGCGGCGTGATGGAACTCGCCGACGTCATCGCGGTGAACAAAGCCGATGGAGAGCTCGCGCCGGCTGCGGCACGATCACGATCCGAATACGCCGCGGCGGCGCACCTGATGAGACCGCGCCACGACGGGCTCGAGACGCCGGTGCTGGCGACGTCGGCTCTCGAAGGCGCCGGTCTCGACGAGTTGTGGTCCACTCTCGAGCAGCGCACCGACAGTCTGGCCAACGATGGCCGCTTGGCACAGCTTCGCAGCGCACAGGCACACGAGTGGCTCTGGACCGAGGTTCGCGAGGGACTCCTTGCCGAAATTGATCGCACGCCAGCAGCGGCCGCGATCGCGAAGCAAACAGAAGCTGACGTCGCCAACGGCTCCGCTTTCCCGCCTCTGGTTGCACGTGAGATCGTCGAGGCCCTACTCGACCGGAGGTAGCCATGCTGGACATGATCCGCGCCAAGATCTCCGCCGCCCAGGACGACGGGCCTCTTCGCGACCATCTCTCCTCCACGCTCGGCAGCCCTGACGACAACGTCATCTCCGAAGCCGTCACCATCAGCCGCCGATATGTCGACAGCGTGCCGATCCTGATGGAGCAGACGATCGGAGCGGCGCAGGTCACGGGTGGCCTCGAGCAGATCGCCCCGCTGATGGAAGAGGTCGGCCACTACTTGCTGCAGGACGAGGACCTCCTGCCGGATCACCTGGGCCTGCTGGGCTTGCTCGATGACGCCCTGTTCGCCAACCGAATGCTCGAGGTGCTGTCGGCGACGTACCACCAGCTCGCGGGTGTACCACTCATTTCGGAGGATCTCGGACCCGCCAACCGGGCCGCCGCCGCGTTCCTCGGGGCGGACGTGGCGTCGACCATCTCCGGGGCCGTCGATCAGGCGGTGCACGAGCGGGTCGCCGAGGTGCAGCTACAGGCAGCCGCCGCTCAGGGATATTCGCCTCAGCCCGGCGGGAATGTCGGCGGCACCTTCGAGGATCAGGCCGGCCAATTCTTCGCCGAACACGGCGCGTCGTACGGCGGCTCGGCCGACATCGACATCTACCACAACCCGGTCTGGTAACCGCCTCAGGCCGCCGCCGGGGCGCCCGCCGCCCAGAGGACTTCGCGAGCCCGCGGATCGGCGATCGCCTCGACGATCCTGACCGCGGCCTCCGCAGCGTCGGCGCCGTCCGACAACGCGGGTGGCTCGCCGGCGATCGCGCGTAACTCCATACCGGTATCCAGGTGGGGAGGCCGAGCGTCGATGACCCGCAATCCGCGGCGGCGAGCCTCACGGGCGGCGGCCGTCGAGAACGCTCTCAGGCCCGCCTTCGACGCCGAGTAGGCCGCCATTCCCGCCGTCGGCATTTCCGCCACGATTCCGGAGATGTTGACGATCGCACCGCCGTCATCCATCACGCCAAGCGCCGTACGGGTAGCGATGATCGGTGCTTCGAGATTCACTGCGAGCAGTTCACCCGCCGTCTCGACATGCATGTCGTGCGCGCTCCCGAACGCCACGACTCCCGCGGCGTTGACGAGGACATCCAGCCCGCCGAGCGCGGCCCTCGCGGTGTCGACGACGCGCGCCGCCTCCGTGGGCTCGGACAGGTCGGCTGGGAGAACGGTCACCGCCTTCAAGGTGCGAGCGATGTCCCTGAGACGAAGCTCGTCGCGACCGCTCAGAGCGAGATCGGCGCCACGACGATTGAGTTCGCTCGCGATCAGCGAGCCGAGGGCGCCCGTTGCGCCGATGACGAGGGCGCGGGCCCCGGCGAACGTGAAGTCTCCGAGATTTCTGCTCGCGCTCGTCATCCTGGGTACCACATTCTGGCGGGCTCGATTTCGGTCAGCTCCATCCTCACGGGCGGGTGCCCGGGTGCTGTCGCGTCGGGAGCATTCCCGCGCATCTCGGTGACGCGCGCCGGCGACGTATCCGTCGCCCGGACGGTCACCTCCGGCGGCTCCTGGCTACGACCGTCCATCACGGCCCCCCAGATCACGATGATCAGCGCGAACGCGACGACGATGGTCACGAGCGCACCCGCGATAAAGATCCCGACGTCGTTCATTTTGACTCCTCCCGAGGAAAGACAAATGTGCCGAGGGCGATGATCGAGGGGACCCAAATCCCGACGAACAGCCCCTCGTCCGTGTTGCCGCTGAACCAGAGGCTCACCGAGAAAACGAAGGATGCGAGCGCGGCGAGCAGTACGAGCGTCCGCGCCTGAGCACGGCGCCCGACGGGCCCCACGATCGCCTCAGCCGCGGCGGCGCGCACACTGCTCCGGCCGACATGTGTGGACGAATCTGTCGTCATTGGTACTCCTTGCTGTTGGTCGTTGTTGGTGCGGATCTCATGCTCTCGATGGTCGGATGCCACCAATCGCCCTCAGCCGCGGCCGGATCGCCGCCGTGCCGACGAGCACGCGTCCGATGAGCGACGAGGTGGACCCCCCGAGCTCGGCGAGCGGACGACCGCGCGCGTCGCGAACCTTGATCAGCAGGTCACGCTCTCGCGCGAAGCGCGCGATCGCGCCGAGCTGACGACGGGACGGGCGCGGTGCGGTGCCCTGGAGAGTCACCACCACCTCGGGGCCGTGGCCTCCCACGATTACGGCACCGAGCGGACCGTCTGCCCGCAACACCCCGTCGATTCGCATGTCAGTGACCTGGCTCGCTCGTGGTGATGGTGAGTCCGCCGGAAAGCGTCCACGTTGCGCGTGCAGCCTCGGAGCCGGTCGAGTTCGGAACGTCGACCTGCATATCGTCGAACTGGTACCGAATCGCCGCGCCGCGCCCGGTAAGGCGCTCATAGAGCCCTTCAGCGAAGTCGGGCCAGCTCGTTT
>CAMYIK010000008.1 GCA_947258365.1 uncultured Thermoleophilia bacterium
GAGCCGTCACCGAGTTCTTGCCTATCGCCGCGCAACCGAGCGGATCCTCGATCTCGACCGCTCCTTCGCGCAGCTTGCCCTCGATGGCCGGGCGGTCGACCTCCCGGACGTGGGCACGACCATCCAAGCCAAGACCGTGGAATTGGTCGAGACCGGCGACATCGCTGCGCTGGCGAAGTTGCGAGCGCGGCTGCCGGAAGGCCTCGCCGACATTGCCCGTCTTCGCGGACTTGGCCCAAAGCGAGCCCGATTGCTCTGGGACGAGGCCGAAATCGGCGACATCGCGTCGCTTCGCGAGGCGCTTGCGGCGGGGCGGCTGTCCGACGTTCCGGGACTTGGCGCCAAGACGCTCGCGGGGATCGCCGCCCAGCTCGCGGAGCCCGAGGAGTTCGCCGGGCCGCCAAGGGTGGCCATCGGTCGCGCGCTTCCGCTGGCTGAGCGCCTGGCCGCGGACCTGGCCGCGGTTCCGGGCGTCCAGCGAATTGAAATCGCGGGAGGGCTGAGGCGTGGATCCGAGAGCGTCCACGACATCGACCTGGCGGCCGCGACCACCGACGCAGGGTGCCTCGCGCGGGCGCTCGCAGGGCACGAAGCCGTCAGTCGCGTGGTCTCTGAAGGTGAACATCGAGTGGTCGCGGAGACGCACTCCGCGGTGCTCATCGAACTTCGTTCAGGCCCTCCGGAGTCCTTCGGAAACCTGTTGCAGCACCTCACGGGCTCGGCAGCCCACAACACTCGCCTCCGAGAGCGCGCGGTAAAGATGGGGCTCTCGGTTAGTGAGCATGGCATCACCGATGCCACCGGTGCCGAGCTGACCCATCGGACCGAAGCCGAGGTTTACGCCGCCCTTGGTCTGGCGGAAATCCCGGCAGAGCTGCGCGAGGATGCTGATGAGTTCCGCCTCGCCGAGGATGGGGATATTCCTGAGCTGGTGACCGGCGCGGATCTGCGTGGCGAGCTCCATTCGCACACCGACTGGAGCGACGGACGCGCAACCCTGGAGGAGATGATCGATGCCGCACGCGCCCGGGAGTACGAGTACCTCGTCATCACCGACCACTCGCCGCGTCAGGCCCAAGCTCGGGGTCTCGATGTGGAACGCCTCCGCCGCCAAAACGACGTCGTGCGAGCGGCCGCTGAGGGCTTGGACGATCTGATCCTGGCGCACGGGACCGAAGTCGACGTACTTCCCAATGGTGGCCTGGACTTCCCCGACGACGTATTGGCGGAGCTCGAATTCGTCGTAGCGAGTCCCCATTCCGGCTTTGAGCAGCCGGCGGAAAAGTTCACCGGTCGTCTGATCGAGGCCGCCGAGAATCCCTATGTGGACGTCATCGGGCATCCGACAGGCCGCATGCTGAACTCCCGCCGGCACAGCGCTGTCGATCTGGATGCTCTCGTCGAGGCAGCGGTACGGACCGGCACGGCGCTCGAGATCAATTCGCAACCTCGTCGGCTGGACCTTGACGCGCGTATGGCAAGGCGGGCGCGCGACGCGGGCGCGATGCTCAGCATCGACGCCGACGCGCACTCGCCAACTGCGCTTGATTTCCGCCGGTTCGGTGTTCTGGTGGCGCGCCGCGCCGGTCTCGGTCCGGAGCAGATCCTGAACACCCGGCCGTGGGCGCAGATTGCCGAGCGTCGCGCTCGGCGCATCGCCGACGCCTAGTGCTCCGCGGCAATCAGGAGCTCCTGAAGGGCATCACGCACGCCCTCGGCCCCGTCGACAGACGCGTCGGCGAGCTCCGCTACATCGGGGTGGACCTCCGCGCTTCGGGCCAAGATGCACGCCGCATGGGCCAGTTCTCCCTCGCGGCGCATCTCACGCATCTCCCGCCAGGCGTCCGCGTCGGTGCGGTCGTCGCCGAAGTAGATCGCGACGCTCACGTTGGCATCAGAAAGCAGCGCCCGCGCCGCCGTGCCCTTGTCCACCCGCACCGGTGGGCGCACCTCGAGTACTCGCCGGCCCCAGCCGGCCATGAGTCCGGCTTGGATCGCCGAGGCCAATACCTCGTTTTCGAGCAGATCTCGCGCCAGCTCCTGGTTCGGTGCGTTCCGGTAGTGAAAGCTCAGCGTCGGTCCCTTGTCCTCCAGGGAGATCCCCGCACCGCTCAGGGAATCCGCCTTCGACCAGTGAGCGGAGAACTGCTTGACGGCCTCGAGGAACGGCACGGCTTCGGCGGCGATCTCGATGACCGCGCCCTGGCGAAGCTGCATCCCGTGGTTCATCCCGGCGGGAAGATGGGGCATCCCGACCATGCGATCGAGGTCCTCCGGCGAGCGGCCGGTGACGAAGCCCACCAGCGCGAAGCGTTCCGCGGCGGCCTCGAGCAGCGGGCGGACGCCCGCCAGCAGCTGCGCATCCGCGGCACGCGGCACGATGGGCGCCAACGTGCCATCGACATCGAACAGGAGCGCCGCCCGCTGAGGGTGTGCGTCTCCACGGCTGGAGGCAGTGGCATGAACTCCGACGCTAGCAGCGCCGTCGCCGATCGATCCACGCTGCCGGCGCTGATCGCTGTCGGTCTGATCGCGGGTTTGACCGCCTCGATCTTCGGGGTTGGAGGCGGCATCGTCATGGTGCCGTTGCTTATCGGGCTGCTGAGCTACGAAGCGAAGGCCGCGACCGCCACGTCACTCGCCGCGATCATCTTCACCGCGACTGTGGGTACCGCCACCCACGGGGCTCTCGGCAACGTCGACTGGGATCGCGGCCTGCTGATCGGAGTTCCGGCAATGCTCGGAGTGACGATCGGCGTGAGGGTCAAGGATCGGATTTCCTCACGCGCACTCACTTTCGGGTTCGCCGGTCTGATGGTACTGATCGCCCTGCGGCTGGCGCTCGGGACAGACGCCGACCCCGTCGACGTCTCGCTTCCGCTGGAGGTGGCGTTGGTCATCACGCTCGGCATCGCGGCGGGCATCGCCGCCGGGTTGTTCGGCGTAGGCGGAGGGATCGTCTTCGTTCCTACGCTCGTGATCGTGCTCGGGATGGAGCAGCTGGGGGCGGAGGCGACGTCGTTGCTCGCGATCATTCCCGTGGCTTTGCTCGGTTCCTGGCAGAACTCCAAGCGGGGCAATGTGCGGTGGAATGACGCCACCCTGATCGGAGCCGTATCGGTCGTAACGGCGATCGGCGGCGCCTTCATCGCCGATGTCGCTCCCGAGACCGCGCTCCAGGTCGGCTTCGCGGTTCTCCTGGTCGCCACCGCGGCTCAGCTCGCACTCCGCGCGCGGCGGGCCTAGGACGCGTTCGGTGCCCCTCTAGGCTGGGGAGCATGTTCGAAGGACTCTTCTTCGCGCTGCGCGGCCAGGGCGTCCCCGTCGCAATGGACGAGTGGCTCGGTCTCCAGGATGCCCTCGAGAGGGGGCTGACCCACTCGAGTCTGGGGAACTTCTATTTGGTGGCGCGATCGTTGCTGGTCAAGTCTGAGCGCCACTACGACTCCTATGACGTGGCCTTCGAGCAGTACTTCTCCGGCATCGACTCCTCGGGTGAGGCGATCGGCGATCAGGTCTGGGACTGGCTCGCGGACCGGCCGGAGGCGCTGCGCCTCACTCCTGAGCAGAAGGCTCGGCTCGATGCTCTGATAGAGCGTCTCGACATGGACGAGATCCGGCAGCGGATGGAGGAGAGGCTCCGGAACCAGGACGATGCGCATCGCGGTGGCAACCGGCACGTTGGCACCGGTGGCACGTCCCCTTTTGGTCATTCCGGTTACCACCCGGGCGGCTTCCGGATCGGCGGCCAGAGCGGAAACCGGACGGCGGTCCAGGTGGCCGGCGAGCGCAGATGGCGCGATTACCGAAGCGATGAGACGCTCGGGGTACGGGACTTCAGCATCGCGCTGCGCCGTCTGCGCCGGCTCAGCAGCCGCCTTGAAGGCCCTGAGACCGAACTGGATGTCCAGGCGACGATCGACGCCACCGCTGAGGCCGGCGGCAGGTTGGAGCTGGCGTTCACGCGGCCTCGCAAGAACGCCGTCCGGGTGCTTCTGCTGTTAGACGTCGGAGGCTCGATGGACGATCACGTCGCCGTCTGCAACCAGCTGTTCTCCGCGGTACATCAGGCGAATCACTTCGCCGACCTCCAGGTGCGCTACTTCCACAACTGCGTCTACGATCGGCTCTACCGCCGCGCGGATATGGATCCCCGCAACCAGGAGCTGACCCTCGATCTGCTCGCGCAGCTGTCATCCGACTACAAGCTGGTCGTGGTTGGAGACGCCTGCATGGCGCCAAGTGAGCTGTCCATGGTCGGCGGAGCGATCGACTACTACCAACACAACGACGAGCCGGGCTGGACATGGCTCGAGCGGCTGTCAGAGCACTTCACCCACAGCGCGTGGCTGAATCCGGTTCCGGAGGCCCAGTGGGGAACGGTGCATGGCGCGCGTACTCTCAACGCGGTGCGGCGGCTCTACGGCATGCATGAATTGTCCGTCGACGGTCTCGAGGCCGCCGCCGGTGACCTGATGGTGCGGCGCTAGCCGACCGGCGAGGTCCGAAGCGCCGAGACCCAGGCGAGTTCCTGCTTAAGGCCCTCGCGGACTCCCGTCGTAGGACTCCAGCCAAGCGTCTCGCGTGCCCGCGTCGTGTCGGCACATGTGCGACGTACGTCTCCGCGTTGCACGTCGTGCCGCTCAAGCGGAATCTCCCGGCCGGCGAGGTCTTCGAGAGTGGCGATCACGTGCGACATCGTCGCCTCCTCACCGCCGCCGACGTTGTAGAGCGGCAGGGGGCGCTCGGTCTCGCCACAGCGCACGGTGGCATCAACGGCGTCGGCCACGTACGTGAAATCGCGTGACTGGCCACCGTCGCCGTAGAGCGGGAAGACATCGCCTCCGTAAAGCGCTTCGCAGAGCTTTCGCATCGCCATGTCCGGGCGCTGACGTGGTCCATAGACCGTGAAATACCTCAGGCCTACCTCGGACAGACCCAAGCCGCGGTAGATCCCGGCCAAATCCTCACAGGCACGCTTGGTCACGCCATAGGGCGAGCGCGGCATGGTCGGCGTCACGTCTTCGATCGTCGGATACTGCTCGGCGTCGCCATAGACGGACGAGGACGAGGCCCAAACCACCCGGCGGCAGCCATGCTCGAGTGCCGCGGCGAAGACTCGCTGGGTGGCGACGAGGTTGTCGGCGGTGTACTCGTCGAAGGCACCGAAGCTCTTCCTGACGCCAGC
The DNA here is from genome assembly GCA_947258365.1 of uncultured Thermoleophilia bacterium. GTDB lineage: Bacteria > Actinomycetota > Thermoleophilia > Miltoncostaeales > Miltoncostaeaceae > CAMYIK01. The sequence continues at coordinate 5,189 of CAMYIK010000008.1, forward strand.
TTGTGCGGCCAGGTGGTAGACGACGTCGGCGTCTCGGACCAGTGGCGCGAGGTCGACGTCGACCAGGTCGGCCTCGACCATGTCGAACTTGTCCTCCAGCGCGAGCTGGGTGAGGTTCAGTTCCTTGTCGGGGCGGGGGTAGTAGTCGCGGAAGGCGTCGATCCCCACGACGCGGTGCCCATCGGCGATGAGCCGCTCGCAAAGATGCGAGCCGATGAAGCCGGCACAGCCGGTGACGAGTACATGCATAGGGTCAGGTTAGACCGGGTTTCGGGGTCCACGACTCGCCCTTCGAACAGATTCACCGAACAGTCGACCTGAGGGCCAGTCGACTCCCAGGTAGGATGCCGCGCCGGAGCGCGCCCTGATGTCGACCGTTGATCACAGCCTGACAATTCGAACCAAGTTGCCGAGCGACGTCGGCACCTTCGGTCAAGTGATCGCTGCGATCGGCAACGCCGGCGGCGAGGTCGGTGGCGTCGACCTGGTCCGCGCCGGCCCAAGCACCGTGACGCGCGACATCACCGTCCAGGTTGTGGACGAGGCCGCGGCGGACGCCGTTCAGAAGGCGATCGGCGCACTCCGGGGCGTCGAAGTCGAGCACTCGCACGACCGCGTTTTCACCTGCCACGTCGGCGGCAAGGTCACCATGCGCAACCGGGTTCCGGTCGCGACACGGGACGATCTCGCCATGGCCTACACCCCAGGTGTGGCCCGTGTCTGCATGGCCATCCACGATGATCCCGAGAAGGTCTGGGACTACACCATCCGCGGCAACTCGGTGATGGTCGTCAGTGACGGCAGCTCCGTCGTCGGCCAAGGCGACCTGGGGGCCGAGGCCTCACTTCCGGCGGTCGAGGCGAAGTGCGTCTTCCTGCGCGAACTCGCCGGTGTCGACGCGTTTCCGCTGCCCATCATCGAGCGCGACCCCGACAAGATGGCCGACATCATTGCGCGCTGCAGCTCGGTGTTCGCGGGCATCCACCTCACCGATATCGCGGCCCCTCGCTGCTTCGAGCTGGCGACCAAGCTGCGCGAGCGCATCGACATTCCGGTGCTTCACGATGATCAGGAAGGCACGGCGGCAGCCCTGCTGGCGGCGCTTACCAACGGTCTCAGAATCGCCGGAAAGACTCTTGAGGAGAGCACGATCGTCGTCGCGGGCCTTGGCCCGGGCGGAATGTCGATTGTTCGCATTCTCATCGCCGCAGGCGTGGGCAAAAGCCTGATCGCATGTGATCGCCAAGGCGCGGTCACCTCAGAGCGCTCGGATCTCAGCGACCAGCTCGCCTGGGTGGCGGCAAATACCAACCCCGAGGGCAAAAGCGGCGGCGCGGCAGCCTTGATCGAGGATGCCGACGCATTCATCGGCTTGTCCTCCTCAGGGATCCTCACCGCGGCCGACGTCCGGCGTATGGCGGAGAACCCGGTGGTGCTCGCACTCGCCATGCCCGACCCGGAGCTCCCGCCTTCCGACGCGCTCGAGGTTGCCGGCGTCTACGGTACCGGCCGGCCCGATTTGCCGAACCAGATCAACTCCGCGTTGGCCTATCCCGGTATCTGGCGCGGTGCGCTTGACTGCAGGGCGCGCCACCTGAACCAGGCCATGATCATGGCCGCGGCCCGCGCGATCGCCGACACATGCGGCAGCGCCCTGAGCGAGGGCTACGTCGTGCCGTCGGTGTTGAACCCGGACTTGGTCGACGATGTGGCCAAGGCCGTGCGTACGACCGCTGAAGCGACAGGCGCCGCACGCGCCTGGTCCATGTAAAGCCCTCAGCGTGCGCGCCTGCGCTCGCCGATCGGACTTCACATGGGGCGCCGCACGCGCCTGGTCCATGTAGCCCCGCGGGCTTAAGCGACCAGAACCCGCCGCATGCGGCGCAGTGGGATCGGGAAGATCACCACGACCACGAGCATCAGCACCAATACGTGGAGTCCGGTGAAAGCGCCGACCTCGCCCGTGGTCGAATCGCGTACCGCCTCAACCAGGTGCGAGAGCGGCAGACACCACCCGATGATCTGCGCCCAGCGCGGCAGCTCGTCAAACGGGAAGAAGACCCCACCGAACAGGAACATCGGGGTAAGGACTCCGGTGAAGAAGATATTGAAGTGCTCGATGCTGCTGACGAACGCTGTGTAGGCCATCCCGAGCGCCGCGAAAGTCAGTCCGCCAAGCAACATCACCGGCAACGCGAGCACCACCCAGAGCGAGCTCACCAGGCCGAAGGCGGCCATCACGATCAAGAACACGGTCCCGTAGATCAGGCCGCGAGTGGCGCCCCAGAGGTACTCACCCACGACGACGTCCTCGACCTCGAGCGGTGTCGTGATGATCGCCTCGGTCACGTGCCTCACGTGGATCCGTACGAAGGCGTTGTACGTGGTCTCGAGGATCGCGCCGAACATCACCGTCGAGGCAGCCACGCCGGGGGCGATGAACTCGACGTAGTCGACACCGCGCACGCTCGACAGGTACGCCCCGAGGCCGAGTCCCATGATGCTCAGATAGGCGACGCTCTCGATGAAGCGAGGTATCAGCGTCACGAAGATCGTCTTGCGAGCGATCGTGGCGTTGCGCTGCCACATGCGGAGCGCACCCACGGGAGAGAATCGGTAAACGCCGAGCATCTGCATGCGAACGCTACCGACCTTACGAGGGCGGCCGTCGGTCAGGAATTGCCCGTGGGGCGCGTGAGCTCGCGAATCGTCCGGCCGTCGGAACAGGAACGGTCCTTTGGGATGACGGCCGACGCGTGGGGGCAGGCAAGGCTGGACGCAGTCACCACCGGTTGAGGAACGATCCATGTCGACGGCAACCACCCCCGACCCGGCGAGTGTGCACGGCGGGTCCGGCGATCGGCGTTCCGGCGTTCGCGGCAAGTGTGGCCCTCGACTTCCGCGTCGACGCCATCAACAACATCGGGGTGTTGTTCATCTCTGGCGCGTACATCGCCTGGATCATGTGGCTGGTGCTCAAGGGGCACCTGCGTGCGCTCGCCGGTCGGCTTGCGGCCGCTGGGCGCCTCTCGCTCATGAACTACCTCTCCCACACTCTCCTCGGCACCGCGACGTTCATCGTCGTGACACGAATCACCGGAGGTCTGCCCGAACCGACCATCGTGGTCGACACCGCCGCCGCGATCATGGTCTTTCAGCTCTGGGCCTCGCCGCTCTGGTTGAGGCACTTCCGCTTCGGACCCATGGAGTGGCTGCTGCGCTCCGCCGCCTGTGGCTCTCGTCACCCGATGCGCCGCTAAGAAGGGGCGCTAGAGGACTTCCAGGGCCTGCTGGAAGTCCTCGGCCATGCCGGTGTGGCCATGCTTGATCGCCTGGTCGATGCCCGACAGGTAGGCGTCGGCCGCCTCATCCGTGCGGCCGAGGGCGCTCAGCGCCTCCGCCAGACGACCCCAGGCGTTGCCCTCGTCTTCGGCCAGATCCAGGTAGGCGCGGAGCTCATCAACCGCGTCAGAATGGCGCTCGGCGCGGAGCAGTTCGTTGGCGTAGCCGAAGCGCGCTCGCGGCTCGTCCGGCGAGTCCGCGGCAAGAGCCGCGAAGTAGCCGAGGCGATCTGTGGGGTCGGTGCTCACCGGATCAGCGTACCGAGGCCGGCATCGGCCTAAACTGGTAGGGAATGAATGACCTACTGAAGTTCGCGCTGCTGTTCGTCGTCGGCGTACTCGTGCTCGTGTTGGCCTTCCGGCTGATCATCGGATTCTTCCTCGGTTTGCTCGTGCCGCTGATCCTCATCCTGGTGCTCGCGGTCGGTGCGTATTGGCTCCTGTTCAACCGCGGGGACGACAAATAGCCACGCCTTCGGTTCATGTGGGAAACGCGCCCGCGAAATGAGCCGATCGTCACGATGATGAGATCGCCCGCAAGCGTTGTTACGGTCAAGGGGCTAAGTCCATGCCGGCTGCGGTTGCCGGCGTCGGATGGCTGTGCCCTATGGAGCTGAACGACTACCTACCGATTCTGGTTTTCCTCGTCGCGGGCGGGGTGATCGCCGGTGCCCTCTTGACCTTGGGCCTGCTCGGCCCTCGCCGACCCTCCGCGGTCAAGGAGACGCCGTACGAAAGCGGCATCCTCGGGGCGACGCCGGTCCGTCAGCGCTTCTCCATCGACTTCTATATGACGGCGATGCTGTTCATCGTCTTCGACATCGAGCTCGCCTTTCTCTACCCAATCGCCGTGACGCTTCGCGATGACGGCATGCTCGGGCTCATCGTCCTCCTGGTCTTCGTGTTCACGGTGGTCGAGGCCCTGGTCTACGTCTGGAAGAAAGGTGCCCTCGAATGGCGCTGATACCCCCGCCCGGCGCTCCGTCTCAGCGCGCCGCGCGCACCCATCCGGATATCGACCGCGACCTGCGCGAGGAGGAGATCGCGCCCTTCGAGAAGAGCCTGCTCACCACCACGGTGGACAAGGCGATCTCCTGGGCTCGAAGCTCTTCGATCTGGCCGGCGACCTTCGGTCTTGCCTGCTGCGCGATCGAGATGATGCACACCGCGACCCCGCGCTATGACATCGCGCGATTCGGGGCTGAGGTGTTTCGTGCCTCGCCGCGCCAGGCCGATCTGATGATCGTGTCCGGGCGCGTCTCACAGAAGATGGCACCGGTGCTCCGTCGGATCTACGACCAGATGATGGAGCCCAAATGGGTCATCTCGATGGGCGCCTGCGCCAGCAGCGGTGGTGTGTTCAACAACTACGCGCTCGTGCAGAGCGTCGACAAGGTCGTGCCGGTTGACGTCTACGTCCCAGGGTGCCCGCCGCGACCGGAGAGCCTCATCGAGGGCATCCTCGTACTTCAGAAGAAGATCGGGGCACTCGGCCAGGAGACCTCGACGCAGATGATGGACGCGATCGCGAAAGACCCAACGGACTCCGGCGCCGCGTGAGCGAGATCCCGGCTTTGATCGAGGCCGCCCTCCCCGGGTCGGTCGTGGCTCAGTTTGAGCATCGTGGCGAGCTGACCGTGGAGATCGACGCCTCCGCGGTGCGGCAGGTCGCGGCGTACATCAAGGCCCCGCCGCTCGCGTTCGCGTTACTGAGTGACGTCACCTGTGCGGACTTCCCGGACGAGCCGGGGCGCTTCAGGGTGGCCTACCACCTCTTCTCGCTCGAGAGTGGCGCGCGCCTGCGCTTGCGGTCGTGGGCCGGTGCCGAGAATCCGGAGTTGCCCTCGGTGGCATCCGTCTGGGCGACAGCCAACTGGCACGAGCGCGAGGTCTACGACATGTTCGGTGTCCGCTTCACCGACCATCCGGACCTCAGTCGCATCCTGATGCCGGTCGACTGGGAGGGTCATCCGCTGCGCCGTGACTACCCGCTCGGCGGCGAAGAAGTGATCTTCACGGACGAGGTCTGATGGACCAGGCGCCCCCGGACATCCCCCGCGGCGAGACCGACCGCATGATCGCCGAGGTCGAGGCCTTTACGCCGGCCGAGGCCCTCGCCCGCGTACGCGAGGCCGAAAGCCGAGACGCCGAGCGACCCGGCCACCGCGAGCCGATGATCGTCAATCTCGGCCCGCAGCACCCATCGACTCACGGCGTGCTGCGCCTGATCACCCAGCTCGACGGCGAGATCATCCGGGATATCCACCCGGTGATCGGATACCTGCACACCGGTATCGAGAAGCAATGTGAGAACAAGACCTACTGGCAGGCCATCACGCTGGTCACGCGGATGGACTACCTCGCGCCGTTCTACAACATCCACGCCTACACCCAGGCCGCCGAGAAGCTGCTCGACCTCAGGGTTCCTCCTCGGGCCCAGTACCTGCGCGTGATCATGAGCGAACTCAACCGGATCAGCTCGCACCTGGTCTGGCTCGGCACCAGCGGCTTGGAGCTCGGCGCGATCACGATCTTCTTCTACTCGTACCGCGAACGAGAGAAGGCGCTCGATCTGTTCGAGATGATCGCCGGCGAGCGTATGAACACCCGGTACTTCCAGGTGGGCGGCTGCGCTGACGACATGCCCCCGGGCTTCGAGAAGCGCCTGCGTGCCCTGCTCGACGAGCTGCCGGCGCGCATCGACGAGTACGAGGACCTGCTCAGTCAGAACCCCATCTGGCTCGAGCGCACCAAGGGCGTGGGAATCCTTCCGGCCGAACAGCTGATCGACCTCGGCGTGACCGGTCCGGCGCTACGCGCTGCGGGTGTCGATCTCGACCTGCGAAAGCGCACGCCGTACTCGTCATACGAGCACTTCGAATTCGATGTTCCGCTTGGCACGACCGGCGACGCCTATGATCGCTATTCGGTGCGGATGAGAGAGCTCCGCGAGTCGGTGAAGATCATCGAGCAGGCGCTCGACGGTCTGCCTGAGGGCCCACACATCGCCGACGATCGCAAGGTCGTCCTGCCGCCTCGCGCGGAGCTCGCGACCTCGATGGAGTCGCTGATCCATCACTTCAAGCTCGTCACCGAAGGCTTCACCGTGCCTGAGGGCGAGGCCTACGTCGCGGTGGAGAGTCCGCGGGGTGAGCTCGGTTGCTACCTGGTGTCCGACGGCGGGCCCAAGCCCTACCGTTGCCACGTCCGTGATCCCAGCTTCGTCAACCTTCAGGCGCTGCGGCCTATGGCCAAGAACGCCTACTTGGCCGACCTCATCACGATGATCGGCAGTCTCGACAACGTCATGGGTGGAGTGGACAGGTGACCGCAGAGGAGATCCGCGCACATCTCGATCCGATCCGCGACCAGTTCGCCGAGGAGCGCTCTCTCGTGCTGCCCGCACTGAAGTTCGCCCAAGGAGAGAAAGGGCACCTCACCGGCGACGACGTGACCGAGGTGGCCGCGGCGACGAATCTCACGCCGGCGTACGTCGAGAGCATCGCCTCGTTCTATGACCGCATCTATCTCGATCCTGTCGGCAAGCGGGTGGTATCGGTCTGCGTGAGCCTCTCCTGCATGCTGAACGGCTCCGACGAGCTACTGGAGCATTTGTGCTCCCGCGAAGGCGTCTCGCACGAGGGCGGTACCAGCGCCGACGGTGAGATCACCGTGCAAGAGGCCCAGTGCCTCGGGGCGTGCGATCGGGCGCCATGCCTGCAGGTCGACGCCGAAGAGACCATGGGCCCGGTGACCCTCTCGGAGGCCGACGCCGTGGCCGATCGGCTGCGCGCCGAACCCCAACCCCGCCCGGTTCTGAGGTAGTCCGTTGCCGCAGCTGAACAGCGTCTACCGCCATCGGGCGGCCGATCGGGTGCTCACCACGGTCGACACGTACCGCCTCTCCGGTGGTTACCTCGCCCTGGAGAAGGCGCTGGGCGAGATGACCGCCGATGAACTGCTCTACGTCTTTCACCGCTCGGGGCTACGCGGGCGTGGCGGCGCCGGTTTCCCGATGGGTCGTAAGGCCAGCTTCCTTCCGAAGGACGCCCAGCTCGCGAAGTACCTGGTGTGCAACGCCGACGAGAGTGAGCCCGGGACCTTCAAGGACCGGGAGATCATGGAGCTCAACCCTCATCAGCTGATCGAGGGAATGGTGCTGGCCGGCTACGCGATCGGTGCGGAGCGGGGCTACATCTACATCCGGGGTGAGTACGAATACCAAGCTCAGATCCTGGACGCCGCCATCGAGGCGGCCCGCGAGTCGGGGTACCTCGGTTCGGACATCGCCGGCTCCAAGGTCGACTTCGATCTCACGCTTTACCGGGGCGCCGGCGCCTACATTTGTGGTGAGGAGACCGGGCTGCTCGAGTCGCTTGAGGGCAAGCGTGGCCAACCTCGACTGAAGCCGCCGTTTCCCGCGGTGAAGGGCCTCTGGGCGTCGCCCACCCTGCTCAACAATGTCGAGACGCTCGCCGCTTTGCCGCCCATCGTCGAGAACGGCCCCGATTGGTACGCCGGTATGGGCACCGAAAAGAGCCCGGGCACCAAGGTGTTCTCCATCTCGGGCCATGTCACGAAGCCGGGCAACTACGAGGTCGTCCTCGGCGACACCACGCTGCGAGAGCTCATCTTCGACATGGCCGGTGGCCTTCGCGAGGGCCGCAGCTTCAAAGCCTGCTGGGTTGGCGGCTCAAGCGTGCCGGTGCTCGCCGAGCAACACCTCGACACCCCGCTTGACTACGAGTCGCTCCAGGAGGCCGGGACGTTCCTCGGCTCTGGCGGGTGCATCGTCATGGACGACTCGGGCTGCATCGTGCGCGCGTCGTTGCGCCTGGCGAGCTTTTATCGCCACGAGAGCTGCGGGAAATGCACCCCGTGCCGCGAGGGCACCGGCTGGATGGAAAACGTCCTGCAACGAATGGTCGACGGCGAAGGCCGTATGGAGGACTTCGAGCTGATGGAGGCGCTGTTCGGGCGCATCGGCGGCAAGTGCCTGTGCGCCCTCGCCGACGGAGCGGTGGCCCCGATCAGCAGCGCGATACGGCTGTTCCGCAAAGACTTCGTCCGCGTGGTCAGCGAGGGCTCACCGCTACCTCAGCCGATGTCGCCCCAGCTTGAGATGAGCGGGGGTCGCGCGAATGCCTGATTACGCTCCCGTCGACCTCACCGGGACGGATCTCGTCGAGTTCGAGCTCAATGGCCGGACCGTCAAGGCTCCCGCCGGCACGATGTTGGTGGATGCCTGCGCCGCCAACGGCGTCGAGGTGCCCATCTTCTGTTACGAGCCCCGGCTCGGCGACCCGCTCGGCGCGTGCCGTCAGTGCCTGGTGAGCGTCGAGGGCATTCCCGGACTGACCACCGCATGCAGCACTCCCGTGGCCGCGGAAATGATGGTCGACACCGTGTCTGAGGAGGTCAGGGAAGCTCAAGACGGCATCCTGGAGCTCCTGCTCGAGAACCACCCTTTGGACTGTCCGGTCTGTGACAAGGGTGGCGAATGCCCACTGCAGGACCGCACCTTCCGCTTCGGCCCCGGCGAGAGCCGGATGGTCGAACCCAAGCGACACTTCCCCAAGCCGCTGAAGCTCTCACCCCAGATCGCGCTCGATCGCGAGCGCTGCATCTCCTGTTACCGCTGCGTCCGGTTCAGCCAGGATGTCTCAGAAGACGGCAACCTCACCATGTCCGAGCGCGGTGGACGAAGCGAGATCACCACCTTCACGGGGGACTCCTACAACGGCCGCTTCACAGGCAACGTCATTGATCTTTGCCCCGTGGGCGCGCTGACGAGCATCCCGTATCGCTTCACCAGCCGTCCTTGGGACATCCAGAACACCCCGTCGGTGTGCGCCAGCTGCTCTGTGGGATGCAACACCGAACTCACTCTCCGAGAGGGTGAAATCAAACGGGTCCAGGGCCGCGACGAGCCCAACTGGCAGGTTGAGGAGGGCTGGCTCTGCAACGTGGGCCGGTGGGGCTACGGCGCGGACCAAGCACCTCAGCGTCTGCGCCAGCCGATCCTGCGCGACGGAGGCGAGACTCGCGAGTGCAGCCTCGAGGAGGCGGTTGCCGCCGCGGGCCTGGTGCTGGCCCATGAAGCGCACACCACGGTTCTACTCGGCGGAGACGTGACGGTAGAAGAGGCCTTTATCGCGAAGGAGCTCGCGGCGGGGCCACTGCCCGATGCTCAGGTTGGCTCGGCCGGGGTGGTCGGGGCGGCACTTGGTCCGCTTCGCGCTCTGCCTGCGGCGCAGCTCGGTGACATCGATGGCGCCGACCTGGTCGTCGTGGTCGGCGGGGATCCCGCGAATCAACATCCCGTTGCTGAGCTACGGCTGCGCAAGGCGCGCCGCGCCGGCGCGCGAATCGTGCTGGTGGGCCCCCGGGCCCAGGAGCTCGAATCACTTGGCGAGAGCATCCGTACGGCACCGGGGAATCTCGCCGAGGGTCTCACGAGCGCCGTAGCGCAGATCGCTACCGTCAAACGGCCGCTGGTCGTTTGGGACGAGCTGGACCTCGACGCTGAGCCGGACGCCGCGGTCGTGCTCGCAACCGCGCTAGGTGACAACGCTGCGGCCTCACAGCTCGAACTGACCTCAGAGGTCAACGGCGCCGGCCTTCGAGCGCTCGGTGTCGCCCCGCACTCGCGGCTCGTCGACCAGGATCTGGGTGGGGTGCTGGCGGTACGTGCCAACCCCGGCGCCGGGCCCGGTGGCGACGCCTGGAATCGTGCGCTCGATTCGGGGGGGCCGATCGTCGTGATCGCAAGCCACCACAGTGAGCTCACCGAGCGTGCGACGGTGGTCATTCCCTGCTCGAGTCACTTCGAGCACGAAGGCGTCCTGGTCACCGCCGGGCAGCGCGCGCAGCGGCTGCGCCCTGGTGCCGCGGGCCCGGAACAGTCCGCTCCCGGGTGGGAGATCTTGATCGCGCTGTCGCACCGGTTGGGCGTGGCGCTCGAGTACCGCAGCCCTCGCTCGGCGTTTGCCGCCGCCACCGCGAGCGCGCCAGCTCTCAGCGGCCTGGACTACGACACTCTCGGGGACCTTGGGGCCGAGATCGCTACCTCGCCCGCCAGCGATGTGAACGGCGCCGGCGCTCCCCGCGCCCACGACGGAGAGGGTCTGCCTCTCGTCACCGGGCGATCCGTCTTCGGTGGGCCGGAGGCGCACCTCTCAGAAGGGCTGGTAGTCACCGCCACGGGCGAGGAAGCTGTCTTGCACCCTGCCGAGGCCGCCCGCCTCAACGTCGCCGACGCAAACCTGATCACTTTGAACAGCCCGAACGGTGAGTGCACGGTGCGGCTGCGCCTCGACCCGGGTGCGCCTGAGGGCGCGGTGTTCGCGGTGCGCGGAGTGCCGGGCGGCACGGTAGAGAGCCTGCTCGCGCCCGATCGTGCCCCGGTCAACGTCACGGTCAACACCGCGTAACGATGCTGGAATCGACCGTCTTCGTCGACGAGCCTGTCTGGCTCGTCATCATCAAGAGCGCCTTCGTCATCTTCATCGTGGTGACGGCTTTCGCCTACCTACTGCTAGCCGAGCGCAAACTGATCGGCCGTTTCCAGGTTCGTTACGGCCCCAACCGGGCCGGCCCTTTCGGCCTCCTCCAGCCGCTGGCCGATGTCGTGAAGCTGGTGTTCAAAGAGGACTTCGTTCCCGCCGGCGCGAATCGCGTGCTCTTCGTGATGGCTCCCGTCTTCACGGTGGTCGCGGCCATCGGTGCTATCGCGCTCATTCCATACGGCGATGGCACCGCAGAGCTGTTCGGCCAGGAGTTCAATCTGGTCGGAGCCGATATCAACGTCGGGATCCTGTTCCTGTTCGCGCTCAGCGGTATCGGCTTCTACAGCTTGATCCTCGCCGGGTGGGCAAGCGGCAACAAATACAGCCTGTTGGGCTCGGCCCGCACGGCTGCACAGTTGGTGTCCTACGAGGTTGCCATGGGCCTCTCGATCATCGGCGTGGTCATGATGGCCCAGACCCTGTCGCTCGTGGAGGTGGTCAACGCCCAGCAAGACGCGCTCTGGTACATCGTCTTCCAGCCGCTCGGCTTCCTGATCTTCCTGGTGGCGGGCGTCGCCGAGACAAATCGTGCGCCGTTTGACCTCCCCGAGGCCGAGAGCGAACTCGTGGCGGGCTATCACACCGAGTACGCCGGCCTGAAGTTCGCGATGTTCTTCCTGGCCGAGTACGTGAACATCATCATCATCTCCGCCTTCGGGGCGACGCTGTTCCTCGGCGGCTTCGATGGACCGTTCCTGCCGGGCTTCCTGTGGCTTGCGGTCAAGGTCTCGGTGCTGCTTTTCCTCTTCATCTGGCTGAGGGCTACTCTGCCGCGACTCCGTTACGACCAGCTGATGGCATTCGGCTGGAAAGTGCTCTTGCCCCTGGCCACCTTGAACCTGATCATCACCGCGATCGTCGTCGCGCTGGGCTTCGCGAACTGAGGTGAGAGGTTGAGCGTCCAGAACACACTCAAGGGCTTCCGGGTCACCTTCCGGCATCTGCTGAAGCGCCCCGAGACGATCGGCTACCCGGAGAAAAAGACGCCGGTATTCCCCCGCTTTCGTGGACGGCATCGTCTCTGGAGTTTCGACAATGGCCTCGAGAAGTGCGTGGGCTGCAGCCTGTGCGTGGCGGCCTGCCCCGCTGACTGCATTCGCGTCGTCGCCGAGGAGAACACCCCGGACAACCGGGTCTCCGCAGGTGAGCGCTACGCGCGCATCTACGAGATCAACATGTCGCGCTGCATCTTCTGTGGGTACTGCGAGATCGCGTGCCCGTTCGACGCGATCACCCTCGAACACGAGTACGAACTCTCCGAGTACGATCGGGGGGCGCTCGTCTACACCAAGGACATGCTGCTCGCCGAGCACCCGAAGAAGGTGCCGTTGAGAGAGGACGGGTCAGCCGCCAGTGGCTGAGCAGATCATCTTCGTCATCGCGGCCGCCGCCGCGTTGATGTCCGGTGCCCTCGTCGTGACGCTCGAGAACGCGTTCCGTGCAACCGTGGCCTTGATCGTGACCCTCGTGAGCGTCGCGGTGATCTTCCTCCTGCTGGCCGCCCCGTTCGTCGCCGCGATCCAGATCATCGTCTACGCCGGCGCGATCGTCGTGCTGTTCCTGTTCGTGATCGCCTACATGGGGGACCGCCCGGCACCCGGGCTCGAGGATCGCCTGGCGCCGTACCAGGCCTTCACCTGGATCTTCGTGATCGCCTTGATCGGTCAGGCCGGGATCATGCTCGCCAACAGCAACCTGGTCGGGCTCTATGACGAGCCCGCGGCGACCGACGACATCGGCAGCCCCGAGGCGATCGGCAGAGCCTTCATCGACGACTACATCGTGCCGTTCGAGGCTACCTCGGCCATCCTCCTCGTCGCGGCGATCGCCGCTGTGCTGCTGGCCAAACGCGGCGTCAACTTCGAGGGCGGTCGATGAGCGGCGTGCCTCTCTTTTGGTACCTGATGCTGAGCTTCGGCCTCTTCGGCCTCGGCTTGGTGGGCGTGATGCGCCGTCGCAATCCGCTGTTGATGCTGCTGGCGGTCGAGCTGATGCTCAACTCGGCCAACATCGCCCTGGTCGGTTTCGCTCGTCAGTGGAACAACACTGATGGCCAGATCTTCGCGCTGGTCGTCATGGCGGTGGCCGCGGCTGAGGTGGTCATCGGGCTGGGCCTGGTGGTCGCCGTATTCCGCCAGCGCCTGGCGCTCAACGTTGACGAGATGTCGAGCCTGAAGGGCTGATGGAACCAGCCCTCGCATGGATCGTCCTTGGTCTGCCTCTGCTCGGGGCGGCAACTCTCGCCGCGTGGCCGAGCGAGCCGCCCCGCTCGATGACCCGCGTCCTCGGAGTCGGCCCGATGGTTGTCAGCTTTCTGCTGACCGCCTGGCTCTACGTTCAGATGCTCGGCGAGAACAGCGACGACCGACTGGTCGTGTCTCGCGTCTGGGAATGGATCGAAATCGGCGATCTGTCGATCGACGTGGCGCTCCAGGTCGATCCGCTCTCGGTGATGATGATGCTCGTCGTCACCGGGGTCGGCTCGTTGATCTTCATCTACTCGACCGAGTACATGGAGCACGACCGTGACTATCGGCGTTTCTTCGCGGAGATGGGTTTCTTCGTCTTCTCGATGCTGCTGCTGGTGCTCGCCGCCAACTTTCTCTTCCTGATCGTCGGCTGGGCCCTCGTCGGCCTGGCGAGCTACCTGCTGATCGGCTTCTACTACGAGAAGCCTCCGGCGGTCGCCGCCGCCAAGAAGGCCTTCATCATCAACGTAATTGGCGATCTGGCCATGGTGATCGCGGCGTTCATCCTCGTCGTCGAGCTGGGGACGCTCAACTACCTCTTGGTGTTCGAAGCGGCGCCGGATGGCCTCGGCCGCGGCGCCGTCGAGGCGGTGACGATCCTGCTGTTCGTCGGCGCCGCCGCGAAGAGCGCCCAGGTGCCGCTGCACACCTGGTTGCCGGACGCGATGGAAGGCCCCACCCCGGTCAGCGCCCTGATCCACGCCGCCACGATGGTGACCGCAGGCGTCTACCTGATCGTGCGCACCCACGAGCTCTACGAGCTCGCGCCCTACGCGTCGGATCTGGTCGCGATCACAGGGGCTGTGACGCTCTTCCTCGCGGCGACCATCGCCACGGTTCAGGTGGATGTCAAGCGCGTGCTCGCCTGGAGCACGATCAGCCAGATCGGCTACATGATCATGGCCGCCGGGCTGGGCGCATACGGCGCGGCGATGTACCACCTTATGACGCACGCTTTCTTCAAGGCGCTGCTGTTCCTGTCGATCGGCATGGTCATCCACGGGCTTGCCGGTGCGCAGAGCCTCGACCGAATGGGTGGACTGGGCCGGCACCTGAAGTTCGCCTACGTCGCCACGGCGATCGGCGTGCTCGCGATCAGCGGCGTTCCCGGCACCGCGGGCTTCTTCAGCAAGGACGAGATTCTCGCCAGCGCGTGGGACGCGGGCGACCTCGGCCGGGTGCTTTGGCTGGTTGGCGCGCTCGCGGCTGGGATTACCGCCTTCTACATGTTTCGCCTGCTGTTTCGGACCTTCTCCGGCCCGGAGCCAGAGGGCGGCTATGGCGTGCACCCGCAGCCCTCGCGCTGGCCGATGGCCGCGCCCGTGGCTGTGCTGGCAGTGCTCTCGCTGTGGGGCGGCTGGATCCAGGTGCCCCGCGGTTGGACCTGGATCATCGATTGGCTGGAGCCCGTGATCGGCCGTGAGTCCATCCCGGGCCAGCAGGCGGAGCTGGTCACGCTCGCTACCTCCATCGCAGTGGTCGCCATCGGAGCCGCTGCGGCTTGGTGGATCTTCGCCGTCGACCCTGCGCGGCCCAAACGCCTCGCTGGACGCCTCGTGGCAACGCGCCGGCTGTTGGAGGACCAGTTCCGCTTCGACCACGTCTACGACCGCGCCGTGGTCGGCCCCACGCGAGATCTGGCTGAGTACCTGTACCGGCGCATGGAGAGCGGCTTCGTCGACGGTCTGGTGCGCGGTGCTATCAGCCTGGCGCGGGGAAGCGCGATGGGCTTGCGCGCAGCGCAGAACGGTCTGGTGCGCACGTACGTCTTCGTCATGATCAGCGGCGTCGTCGGATTGGGCGCGCTACTCGCCTGGGTGGTGACGCGCTGATGCCGATGGTCACCGCCATCATCCTCTTGCCTCTCGCGGCCGCGCTCGCCCTGGCGATACCGGATACCAGCCGCATGCAGGCCAGGATCATCGCCCTGCTCGCCGCCGGACTCAGCTTCGCGATGGTGGTCTCGCTGACGGTCCGCCTGGACCGCGACGCCGCGGGCCTGCAGTTCGTCGACCAGCACTCCTGGGTCAGCGATGCAGCCCTGCAATGGGCGGTCGGCGTCGACGGGATCTCCATCTGGCTGCTGCTGCTCACCTCCGGCATCGTGCTGCTCGGCCTCATCGCGACCGCGTGGAGGCCGCCCGAGCGCGAGGTTGGCTTCCTGGCGGCGATGCTCGCCGGTGAAGCCGGGCTGCTGGGGCTGTTCGCGGCCGCCGACCTGGTGGTCTTCTACATCTTCTGGGAGGCCATGCTCGTCCCGTTCTTCTTCCTCATCGGGATGTGGGGCAGCGAGGGCCGGGTCTTCGCGACAACCAAGTTCATCATCTACACGATGGTCGGCAGCCTGCCGATGTTGGTGGCCATCCTCGCGACGGCCTTCATCGCCCAGGACACCACCGGGCAGTTGACCTTCACGATCTCCGAGCTTCGTGGGGTGAGCTTCACCGAGACCCAGAGCACCTGGCTGTTCGCGGGCTTCGCGCTCGCCTTCGCCATCAAGGTTCCCGTATGGCCGTTCCACGGTTGGCTGCCTGACGCCTACCGGGCGGCGCCGCTGGTCGTGACTGCCGTGCTTGCCGCGGTGATGAGCAAGGCCGGGGTGTACGGGTTGATCCGGATCGGCGTTCCGACTTTCCCCGATGGCGCGGAGAACTTCGCGATCATTCTTTCGGTCCTGGCGCTGGTGGGCATCATCTACGGCTCGCTGGTCGCCTGGCGGGCGCCCACGATGCGCATGCTGGTCGGTTACTCGAGCCTTGCCCACCTCGGCTTCATCGTGCTCGGCATCATGGCCTTCGACATCCAGGCCGGGCAGGGCGCCGTGCTCCAGATGGTCAACCATGGGCTCGTCGTCGCTGCCGCCTTCCTCATCATCGGCCTGATCAACCGAGGAACCGCCGGCGACCACATCGACCGCATCGGTGGCATCGCCGCCGGGGCTCCACGCCTTGCCGTGGTATTCCTCTTCGTTTCCATGGCCGCGCTGGCCATTCCCGGCTCCAACGCCTTCGTCGGTGAGTTCTTCATTCTCACCGGGGTCTTCCGTCACCACGTCTGGATTGCGGTCCTGGCGACGATCGGTGTCGTGTTGGCGGCTGTCTACATGCTGCGGCTCTACCAGACCGCCATGAACGGGCCCGCGTTCGGCGCCAACTCTCGCGCCATCGAGCTGCGTCCCGTCGACTACGTCGTCTTGAGTCCCCTGGTCGGCGCGATGCTCGTGATCGCGCTCTGGCCGGCCAGCATCGTCGGATCCACCCGAGCTCCCGTCGCCCAAGCCGTGGCTCCAGCTCAGATCGCGGCCGAGCGCCCGGCAGATCAGATCGAGCGGCCGGTCGTCCCGAACCCACCGCCTGAGGCCTTGCCGCTGCCGGGTGATGAGCCACCCATCGACGAGGTGCCCGCCCCGGCTGTGGGTGAGGAGGCCAGCCCGTGAACCTGGCTGCCACGACACCGATCTTGATCGTCGGCGCAGGCGCGACCATCTCGCTGAGCATGGGGCTTCTCCCATGGCGCTTCGCGCAGCGTCATGGGCCTACCATCGTCGCGCTGGTCGGCCTGCTTGCCGCCGCCGTGATGTCGCTGGTCTTCTGGGGCGATCGCATCGAGGCCTTCGACGGAAGCCTGCACATCGACCGTTTCAGCATGCTGCTGAACCTGATCTTCATCACCGCGGCGATCGCGGTGATTCTGCTGTCCATCAGGGAGCCCGGCGCGGTCGATCGCCGCGGTGAATATGCGTCGCTCATCCTGTTCAGCACCGCCGGCATGATGCTGGTGGGCGCCGCCGGTGATCTCATCGTGCTGTTCGTCGGTATCGAACTGCTGTCGGTCGCCCTCTACGTGCTGGCGGCTCTCGAGGTATGGCGCGAGCGCTCCCTCGAGAGTGGCCTCAAGTACCTCATCGTCGGCGCGGTCGGCTCATCGATTCTGCTCTACGGGTTCGCTCTGCTTTATGGCGCCACCGGCACCACCCGTCTGGGCGAGATCGCTGAGGCTCTGAGCGGCAGCACGCTTACGGGTGAGCCGCTCGTGTTCGGCGCCGTGGTGTTGATCGTCGCGGGCCTTGGCTTCAAGGCCTCCGCCGCGCCGTTCCATATGTGGACGCCGGACGTGTACGAGGGTGCGCCCACTCCCATCACGGCATTCATGTCGACGGCGACCAAGGCCGCGGCGCTCGCCGCGTTCCTGCGGGTCTTCACCGGGGGCCTCGTCGAGATCGAGGCCGACTGGGACCTGATCATCGGCGTCGTCGCCGCGGCGGCCATCATCGTCGGCAACATCGCCGCGTTGGTCCAGGACAACATGAAGCGCCTGCTCGCCTATTCGAGTGTCGCCCAGGCCGGCTACCTGCTTATCGGCGTCGCTGCGGGCAGCATCCAGGGAGCTGAAGCGACCCTCTACTACCTCCTCGCGTATCTCGTGATGACGCTCGCGGCCTTCGCGATCGTGATCATCCGTGAGCGGGAAGTCATCGACGGGGACACCGTGGGCGCGCTTGCCGGCTATGCCCGCCGCCGCCCGGTTCATGGCGCGGTCCTGACACTCGCGATGCTCTCGCTCGCCGGCTTCCCGCCGCTGTCAGGTTTTCTCGGAAAGTTCCTGCTCTTCGGTTCCGCCGTCGAGGCCGACATGATCTGGCTCGCGGTGATCGGGGCCATCGGAAGCATCATCAGCCTCGGGTACTACCTGCGGGTACTCGGAGTGGCCTGGTTCGGAGACCGACCGCAATCGGCGGCTGAGCAGGGCCTCGAGAGCCCTCGTCTCGCTGGCCTGGTGACCGTCGCGTCCGGTCTCGCCATCGTGGCCCTGGCCGTCGCGGCGTCGCCGGTGCTCGATGCCTGTCGCTCCGCGGCGGAATCCCTGCTCGGAGCCTGATCGATGGGTCTTCTGAAACGATCCCGACCGCCGGCACGCAAGGTCACCGGCATCTGCGAACCGTGGGAGGTCTCGCGAGCGCTCGACCTTCACGGACCGTTGTTCGGGGGATCCGGGATGACCGACGTGCTGCTCGACGGCCTGCACCTCAGCGGCGACGATGACGTCATCGAGTTCTGGCCGGGGCGGGGTGAGACGACCCGCAAGGTGCTGCCGCTGCGTCCCCGCTCATACCGAGGCATCGCACCCGATGAGCGTACGTCCGATCGTCTGGATGACACCTTGCGCATTCACCCCGACCTCCGAGTGCTGCTGACCCGAGCGCGAACCGAGGGCGCATATACCGGCTTCCAGCCTGGCTGCGCCGAGTCGACCGGACTGCCGGATGACAGCGCGTCGGTGATCTTCGGCGAGTGCCTGCTTACGCCGCTGGCTCCGTACCGGGTCAAAGCCGTGATCCGGGAGGCGGTGAGATTGCTCCCTCCGGGTGGTCGCTTCGGAGTGCACGAGCTCTGCCTCATCCCGAATCCCTCGTGGAACGAGTCGCTGGACGCGACTCGCGGCGCGGACGTGTGCGCCGACCTGGACGAGCGAGCGGGCGCGGGCCTGTTTCCGCAGACCGAAGCCAGCTGGCGCACGGCCATCGGGGACGGTGGACTCGTCGTCACCGCAACCCGAACCGGACCTGTCGAGCCGCTGACGCTTCGGCGCCTGGCGCGCGAGTTGGGTCCACGGGGCTTCATGGAGAGCCTTGGCCGCATGGCGCGCAACGCCGGTGAGGCAAAGCGCCTCCGGGGTCTCTCGTACTGCATGGCGCACCACCAGGCGGATCTGGGGGCGATCGTGATCATCGCCGAGCGCCCCCTGATCGGCGATCTGTTGCTGCCCGACGACTGAGAGACCCCGCGTAGACTCCGACGAATGAGTCGCCTGCGCTTCGGCGCCTTCCTCGCGCCGTTCCACACCCCCGGGGACAGTCCCAACCTCGCTCTGCACCGTGATCTCGAGCTGATCTCACGGCTCGACGAGCTCGGGTTCGACGAGGCCTGGGTCGGTGAGCACCACAGCACCGGCTGGGAAACGATCGCCTCGCCGGAGATCTTTCTGGCGGTCGCGGCGGAGCGCACGCGCTCCATCCGTCTGGGTACCGGCGCCGTCAGCCTGCCGTACCACCACCCGTTGATGGTGGCCGACCGCATCGTGCTGCTCGATCACCTGACTCGCGGGCGCGTGATGTTCGGAGTGGGGCCCGGAGGCCATCTTTCTGACGCGCTGATGTTGGGTCTCGACCCGTCGGATCTTCGACCGCGGATGGCAGAGGCGATCGAGGTCATCGTGAGGCTCTTCCAGGAGACCGAGCCGTTTAGCGTCACTGCCGACTGGTTCGAGATGCGCGACGCCGTATTACAGCTACGTCCCTACTCGGATCCGTATCCGCCGCTCGCGTTCACCAGCATGGAGTCTCCCGCGGGTATGCAGCTCGCGGGCCGCTACGGCGCCGGTGTGCTTTCACTCGCGGTCGCAAAGGGTCCACGTGGGCCCGTGGACCTGGCGGCGCATTGGCGGATAGCCGAGGAGGTTGCCGCGGAAAACGGCACGGCGGTGAGCCGAGCAGACTGGCGCCTCGCCATCCCGGTGTATGTCGCGCCGACGCGCAGGGAGGCGCTGGAGGATGTGCGCGCTGGCGCGGCCGCGTACGTCATCGACTACGCCGAGGCGATCACCGGTCGAACCCGACCGTTCTCCGGACCGCGCGAGCAGATCGTCGACCGGATGGTCGAGGCGGGCTCGTGGATCATTGGCACGCCGGACGATGCCGTGGCGGCCATCGAGCGGCTTCAAGAGCGTTCAGGAGGTTTCGGTGGCCTATTGATCTGGGCCAATGAGTGGACGACCCGCGAAAAGATCCTCCGTAGCTATGAGCTGATCGCGCGCCACGTGGTTCCCCGTTTTCAGGGGGCGCTGGACGGGATCTTCGCCTCTGAGGCCATCGCGCGAACCAAGAGCACGGAGATGAACGCCGCCCGCACCTTGGCCGTCGAAAAGGCACAGGAACGCTTCGAAGCCGAGCACGGCGACTAGATCACCGGACGCGTATGCCGCGGCGCGCGGAGTAGCCCCGACCGTCCGACGCGCGCAGCGCCGCTCTGACGTGGTACCGACCAGCGGTGGGCGGCATCGTAATCCGCACCAGTCGCGTTCCACGCCGAATCCCGATGCGGCGACTCGTCAGTACCCGCCCGCTCGGAGTGGTCACCCGTAGCCGAAGCGCGCCGGTCTCGGGCACGCTGAGGCGGAGGCTGATTCGTTGCCGCCGCTTGACGACAGAGGCGCCGGCGATGCGAAAGGTCGGCGTGAATGACGCGATCGCGGAGTTCAGGTCGCCGTCGGCGAACTCGCTTGGAGACAGAAAGGCCGCGACGAGGTCGCCTCGTCGGTTCCCCGCCACCACCGGTCGAGCGCCGCCGATCCCCGCAACCGCGGCGGGTCTCCATGCCGTCCTTTCGCCTTCACGACGACGCAGGATCGCGAAGCTCCCGGCGCCCGGTGCGGTGAGCAGCGCCAGCACATCGCCACGATCGTCGGCATGGACAACCTGGAGCTCGGTTCCGTCCGCGCGCAGCTCCCCCGCAGGGATGCCGATGCGCTTGCGCAGTACCTCGGCCTCAGGGTCGGCGAACAGCGCCGATCGACTCCTCAGAAAGCCCTCGCCCCACGCCGACGCGGTTCCTGTCCACTGGCGGCGTTTGGGTGTCCAATAGGCACCGCCGAACGCCGAGCCTGCCGGGGTCCATTGGGCGAGCGCCGCCCCTCGCGAGCTGATGTCCAGCCGGATGCTCGTGTCTTCAGCGATCCGCCCGTTCGCTGAGTTCACGCCGGAGTTGGAGTGGTAGAGCATCGGGGTGCCGCCCGCGCCTTGCCACGCGATCACCCGATGGATTCCTGAGACGGCGAGCACGGGGGCGGTGGCCGACGCCATGGCAACGATCTGTATGCCGAAGAGCTCGCCCTCCGCGTTGAGGCGGGCCGTCTCGATACGTCCTTCCGAGGTCCGCCAGACCGCGTGGAGCGCTCCCGATGCGTCGAGTTGAGCGCCGCCCGGAAGGAGCTCGGCGTCCACGGGAATGAGCGTGCCACGCGGTTGGCTCCAACCCGGAGAGGCCGGCTCCCGCACGGCGTAGCGATACCCGACGGACCCTCGCCAAAGAACCAGCGCGGTGCCTTGGCGAGTGATTCCCGTGGCGAGGATCTCTTGCGAGGTGGAGCTGTCGGGGACGCTGCCGGTGCTCCAGGCGCCCGTTGGTCCCGAGCGAGTCGCCCCGCTCAGTCCCTTCGGAGTTCGCCAGAGCACTAAGGCATCGCGTCGCTCGTTCATCGCAACGCGGTGCGAACTTACGCCAAGGGCGCCAAACCGTCGAGGGGCTGACCAGCGAGAGGTCGGCCCTGGCCTGCTCGACAGGCTGATCGCGCGGGCTGAGTCCCCGGGCGCGACGACCCGGGTCGCAACCAGCGCGCCACCACGCTCGGTCAGCGCGATCTGTGGGTCGGCGTGATTGCCTTGCGCATCGAGGAAACCCACGGCGCCCACGGCGGGGTCGACGAAGGCCGCGCCCGCGATAGTGCTCGCCACGACCGCCGCGCAAAGAGCGCAGCGCGGTACGAGGCGCGGAGGCATCCCATGCCTCGCAGCGTAGGGCTGTCCACTAGCCACGGAGCCTTCTTAACACCGTCGAGAGGAAATCCGAAAGCCATCCCGTCGTCGGGATGGCGACGCCTGTCAGGCTCCCTGGGTGAGGCGCCTCTGGGCAACACGCGAAATCGACGCTCCCGCGGGCGTCCTCTGGGAGCTTCTTGTCGATCCTGAAGCATGGCCCGCATGGGGGCCGAGCGTGAGCCGAGCGGTGGTGTACGGCGGGCGTCTCGGTGTGGGTGCCCGTGGCACCGTGACGACGGCTTTCGGCGTGACCCTTCCCTTCGAGGTCACCGGCTATCAGGAGGGCGCCCGCTGGGGGTGGACGGTCGCGGGCGTGCCCGCTACCGAGCACATCGTCGAACCGCTCGGCGCGGAAAGGTGCCGGGCCGGATTCGGTGTCCCGTGGCTCGCGGCACCGTACCTCGTCGTGTGTCGTGTCGCTCTCAGCCGTCTGGTTGGCATAGCCGGCTCGGCTCGGGACGACGGGGCTCAGTGAGACGCGGTCTTGCGCGCGCAGCTCCAAGGCTACCTGGAGGCACGCTCCACAGGCGAATGTCATGCCCCGTCAGTTCTCCACGACGCACGAGCCCGCGCCGCTCGCCGGCGGCAATGGCGGCGAACCGTGCGATGCGCTCCGCCGCACATCGCGAGTCCAAGCGAGACGTTCTCGACGAGTACACCGGTGAAGATCTTGTCCCCCGCCCGTACGGCCGCCCGCATGAGGAAGCCCGAATAGGGCGCGTACGCGTTCTCGCGCGCGGAGGCGGCCCGCTCCACCAGCTCGGCGATCCTGCATTGGGACTCCTTGAGCGCTCGACCTACCGGAGGGCCCGGTCTCGCATGCAGTGACGCCCGGAGGTCCTGGAGGGTGCGGAAAGCTACGTCGAGCGCGCGGCGCGTCGCGCACGAACCGAGAGGTGCCGGCGGGCGATCTCGAGGTCCGACGGCTTCTTCAGCACCACGCCGAGGAAGGGAAAGTCCATCTGGACACGCTCGGCTGGCACTCCGGCCACGACCAAGGCCTGCACCCAATCGATGAGCTCGCTGGTGGACGGGCGCTTCTGAACGCCGTCGATGCCGCGTAGGACATAGAAGGCCTCGAGCGCGGCACGCACCAGAGTGTCCTCGACGTCCGGGTGGTGGACATCGACGATCGCGGCCATCTCCTCGGGTTCGGGGAACGCGATGTAGTGAAAGACGCAGCGCCGCAGAAAGGCGTCGGGGAGCTCCTTCTCGGCGTTGCTGGTGATGATTACCACCGGTCGCTTGACCGCGGCGACGGTCTCCCCGGTCTCGGGGATTACGAAGCTCATCCGGTCGAGTTCCCACAGCAGGTCGTTCGGGAACTCCAGGTCCGCCTTGTCGACCTCGTCGATGACCAGAACGGATCGCTTGGGGCGCGAGAACGCCTCGCCGAGCTTCCCGAGCGCGATGTAGCGGGCGATGTCGGACGGGTCGCCTTCGCCGAACTGACTGTCGTACAGCCGCTGCACGGTGTCGTAGGTGTAGAGACCGTCCTGCGCCTTGGTCGTGGACTTCACGGCCCAGACCAAGAGTTCCATGGAGAGCGCCTCGGCGACCGCCTCGGCAAGCAGTGTCTTGCCGGTGCCGGGCTCGCCGCGAATCAACAGTGGACGCTCCAGGGCCAGCGCCACATTCACCGACGCCTTGAGGTCCTCGGACGCGATGTAGCTGGCGGTGCCCTCGAAAGCGTGGGCCTCAAGACCCAGCGGATCCTCGCTCACGAACCCCCGCTGCGCAAGCGGCGGGTAACCGCGGCACCGGCGCCCGCCAGTACGAGCAAGGCCGCCAAAGCCGACAGCGCGAGGAAGGCCAGCGGCGGGCGGGATTCGCCTTGGGCCGGCGGCGTCGGCAAAGCGAGCCCGGTGGCCGGTGCGGCGGCCTCGGGGGTCACTTCGCTGGCTCGCTGCTCACCTTCAGCTGGTGGCGTCGGCCTGCTCGGAGATATCCCGAGGGTGATCTGGTCGAGTGCGTCGACGGCCGCCTCCTCGAAGGAGCCGTAGTTCGGTGTGCCGGTCGCCTTCCAGCGGCCCATGGCGTCGTAGATGTCTCCCGGGGCGTGCTCGCCATCGATTACACCATCGGCGCGATAGTCGATGATCACGTCGTTCGGATTGGCGGCGGCTGATGGGACCATGATGAATAGCGACGCAAGAATCGCTACGACCAGTGTGCCCAGAGTCATCTTTCCGCCACGGGCGCGGATTTCCACGCAGGGAACAGTAGTGGCCGCGTCCGTCGGCGACAACAGGGTGGACTGATAGCAGTCGCTAAGAGCCACTGCTCATCCCTCGGCTGTGGTGCTTCTGGGCGCGACGCTGAAGGGGCGCGCAGAATCGCCAAGGCGCGGATCTCGTTACCCCGCGACGAGGTCGAGGAGGTAGTCACCGTATCCGCTCTTCTGCAGAGGCTCTGCGAGCGCGCGGAGCTGGTCATCGGTGATCCATCCCAGCCGCCAGGCGATCT
The DNA here is from genome assembly GCA_947258365.1 of uncultured Thermoleophilia bacterium. GTDB lineage: Bacteria > Actinomycetota > Thermoleophilia > Miltoncostaeales > Miltoncostaeaceae > CAMYIK01. The sequence continues at coordinate 29,406 of CAMYIK010000008.1, forward strand.
CCTCGACACAAGAGATCTTCATTCCCTGGCGCTTCTCGAGCACGCGGACGAACTCCGAGGCCTCAACCATCGAGTCGAATGTACCCGTGTCGAGCCACGCGAACCCGCGACCGAATCGCGCGACCTGCAGCTCTCCGAGGTCGAGGTACATCTGGTTGATGCTTGTGATCTCGAGCTCGCCTCGGTCTGATGGCTGCACTTCCTGGGCGAGCTCACAGATCCGCTCGTCGTAGAAGTACAGTCCGGTCACCGCCCAATTCGACTTCGGCCGTAGAGGCTTCTCCTCGATTGACAGGGCCAAGTCGTCGTCGTCGAAGCTCACCACGCCGTATCGCTCCGGGTCGGAGACCTCCTGGGCGAAGACGGTGGCGCCGGATACCGTTTCTGCCGCCTTGATCAGCATCTCGGGCATGCCGTGGCCGTAGAAGAGGTTGTCTCCGAGCACGAGCGCACAGCGCTCGCCGGCGATAAACGGCTCCCCGATCAAGAAGGCCTCGGCGATGCCGCGCGGCTCGGCCTGGGTCGCGAACTCGATATTGATGCCCCACTGACGGCCGTCGCCGAGCAGCCGGCCGAACGCTGCGGCGTCCTCCTCGGTCGTGATTACGAGCACGTCCCGAATCCCGGCCAGCATCAACGTGCTGAGCGGGTAATAGACCATTGGCTTGTCGTACACCGGCAGCAGCTGCTTGGAGGTCGCAACGGTGAGGGGGTGGAGACGGGAGCCGGTTCCACCGGCGAGCACGATGCCCTTCATGCCTGCGATTCCGCCGTAGTCGGTGCGTTTAGCTCGCGAGAGACCTCGGCAAGTGCCTCGCGCCACGGCGCCAGTCGGACGCCGAAGGAGGCGTGCAGCTTCTCGCTCGAGAGACGCGAGTTCATCGGCCGACGCGCCCGCGTCGGATACCCGGCCGTCGTCAGCTTGTCGATCACTACCTCCGGCGGCGGCGTCAGCTGCTCGATCGCGGCGACCGCAAGCTCCCACCATGTGGCGTCATCCGGCGCGGCGGCGTGGAACAGACCACTTGGCCGCGAATCTGCCTCGAGGATCGCCCGGATCGCCCGGGCGAGCTCGAGAGCCGCCGTCGGGCAGCCCCGCTGATCGTCGACCACGCCGATCCGCGGCCGCTCGAGTGCCAGCCGGCGCATGGTCCTGACGAAGTTGTCGCCGAGCGCCCCGTAGACCCACGAGGTTCTGAGCACCAACCCACAGTCGGCGTCGAGTGCGAGTTGTTCGCCAGCGAGCTTCGTCGCTCCGTAGACGCCCGTTGGGTTCGGCCGGTCATCCTCGACGTACCAGCCCTCCGCCTCACCGTCGAAGACATAGTCGGTCGACACGTGGATCAGCACCGCACTGGCCGCATCCGCGTCGCGCACGAGGTGGCCAACCGCGTCGACGTTGACCTTCCGGGCCAGGTCGGCCTCATCCTCGGCGCGGTCGACGGCGGTGTACGCGGCGGCGTTGATGAGGACGTCGGGCTCGGTGTCTCCTACCACGCGGGCAACTGAAACCGGGTCAGTGACGTCGAACTCGGACTCCGGTGGCGCGACGAGATCCACGTCTTGCGGCCAATGCAGGCGTGCCAATTCCTGGCCGAGCTGGCCGCTCGCGCCAGCCACCAGGATCCGTCTCATGCCTTCGACCCCAGGCGTTGGCCCTCGTAGCGACTATCAAGGATCGCCGACCACCACTCCTCGTGCGAGAGGTACCAATCGACCGTACGCGCCAGGCCCTCCTCGAAGCTCACCGACGGTCGCCAGCCGAGCGTTGCGCAGATGTGGTCCGTGTTCACGGCGTAGCGCAGGTCATGCCCAGGGCGATCTTGCACGAATTCGATCAGGTCCTGTCGGGGGCGGGCGTCGAGCAGATCGCAGATTCCGCGGACCACCTCGATGTTCTGCCGCTCGGCGCTGCCGCCGATGGCGTAGGTCTCACCCGGGTATCCCGACTCGAGCACCTGCACCAGCGCCGCCGCGTGATCATCGACGTAGAGCCAGTCGCGCACGTTCTCCCCCGCCCCGTAGACGGGCAGCGCCTCTGCTCGGAGCGCCTTGACGATCATTAGCGGCACGAGCTTCTCGGGGAATTGGTACTCGCCGTAATTGTTGGAGCAGTTAGTGACGATCACCGGAAGCCCAAAGGTCTCTCCCCACGCCCGCGCGAGGTGGTCGCTGCCGGCCTTACTCGCCGAGTAGGGAGACCTGGGTGAGTAGGGCGTGGTCTCGTCGAACGGCGCATCGTCTGGGCCGAGGGAGCCGAAGACCTCGTCGGTCGACACGTGCACGAACCGGAAGGGCTCCGCACACGGCCTTTCGCGGTGCCACGCGAGCGCGGCCTCGAGCAGAGTAAAGGTGCCCACCAGGTTCGTCTGGATGAAGTCCGCCGGACCGTCGATCGAGCGATCGACGTGTGACTCTGCGGCCAGGTGCAAGACGCCATCGGGGCGGAACTCGGCGAATGCCCGCGCCACCGCGGCGGCGTCGCAGATGTCGGTTCGCTCGAAGTGGTAGCGGTCGGAGGACGCCATCTCGGCCACGGTGCTCGGGTCGCCCGCGTAGGTGATCTTGTCGAGGTTGAGTACCTCGTGGTCCGAGCCGGAGATGATCCGTCTCACCACCGCCGAGCCGATGAAGCCAAGTCCGCCGGTAACCAGGATCCTCATACCGTGACCTCGTGAGCTCCTAGGGTCTTCGTGGAGACGCGCTTGGTCAATCGCCGGCTCGCTCCGCGTGCGACGGTGCATCCGTCGACCACGGGACACTACCCGGTCAGACCCGCGATCGTCCGCGGGGCGGTGGGCGATCCGGCACTCGAGCACGCAGACGTTCGCGCCGCCGTTGCTATGCTCCGCAACGTTGAGGATCCTGATCACCGGCGCCACAGGGTTCGTGGGTGGGCACCTCGTGGTCCACTGCCTCGCCGAGGGCGACGAGATCCACGCCCTCGTTCTGCCGAGCGGTGACCGACCACTGCCCACAGAGGTGGCGACATACCCGCGCCCACTGATGGACGCCGACGCGATGACTGCGCTCGTCGAGGAGGTGCGTCCCGAGGTCCTCATCCACCTGGCAGGCCATGCGTCGGTGGCGCAATCGTTCGGTCGGCCCGCCCTGACGTGGGAGGTGAACACCTGGGGGACGCTCTCTATCCTCGAGGCTCTGCGGAGGTCGGACTCGGCCGCCCGGGCCCTGATCGTCACGAGCGGCGAGATCTACGGCCGTGTTCCGGTCAGCGAGCTCCCCGTCGACGTCGGGACTCCGCTCGAGCCGCTCTCTCCTTACGCTGCCTCGAAGGCGGCGGCCGACCTGATGGCAGGGCAATACGCCGAGAACTTCGAACTTGATCTGATCCGCGTGCGACCCTTCAATCAGATCGGCCCGCGACAGGACGAGCGGTTCGTCGTCTCGAGCATCGCGAAACAAATCGCCGAAGCCGAGGCCGCGGGCGAGCAGCAGGTCGCGCTTACCGTCGGCAACACCGCCACGCGCCGCGATCTCACCGACGTCCGCGACACGGC
>CAMYIK010000009.1 GCA_947258365.1 uncultured Thermoleophilia bacterium
GCATGACGCCGGCCACCTCGAGGCCCGCCTGAGCCTTGGCCGACTATTGGTTGCCGAGGAGCGGGGAGATGAGGCGCGCGAGGTGCTGGCGCCGGCCTCGTTCCACCCCGCCGCAGAGGGAATCCTTGCCCGTTTGGATCTTGCGAACGCTGAGCAACCGGATGTCGCCGCCGGACTCGCGGCCCTGGACCGCGAAGACTTCGACGCGGCCTTGGCTCACTTGATCGACGCGGTTGGAGTGACCGAGGGCGATCTCAAGGACTCCATCCGCAAGACCGTGGTCGGCGTCTTTGGCCAGCTGGGTGAGCAGCATCCGCTGACCTTGAAGCACCGTAAGCGATTGGCTCGCACGCTCTACTAGCGGTACCCAACGGGTGGGGCTGCCGCCACCGGTGGTCCTGGGGGGTGGCTCGGACCAGATTTCCCAGGTCTTCGCCGACGGATCCCGCATGCTCGGGCTGACCGCCAGTACGGACGATCATCGCCGAGTATTGGCCGTATTGGCCCATCTCGATACGTAGTTCCGCCTGTAATGGTGTGGGTATCGGCACTCCGGCGAACCGGCGCTGTCGCCACCGCGATTTCGCGCTGGCGCCGTACTCCTGCCCGCCGGCGTTCGGCAGCGTCTGCCTAACTGGCGACGGAGGTACCCACCCATGTCACAATGCTCGATAACCGAACGACTCGCGCGTGGCGCCGCACGCCGGCCGAAGAGCATTCTCGCGCTTTGGGGCCTGGCCTTCCTGGCCAGCATCGCCATCATCGTCATGTTCCTCGGCAGCGCGCTCACGACTGAGCAGTCGTTCGTCAACGAGCCGGAGGCCCAGCGCGGCATCGAGCTGATCGAAGGCACCACGCTGGAGGGAATCAGCGCCGACGAAACGGTCTTCGTGCGCTCGACCGAGCTGAACGTGGACGATCCGGCCTTCCGGGAGCGCGTGGAGTCACTCACGACGCAGATCCTCGCGCTCGATGATGTGGAGGTCGTCGCCAACGCCTATTCCACGGGTGACGAGAGCCTGGTCTCGGAGGATCGCCGCACCACAATCATTCCGATCTTCTATCGCCAGGTGGAGGACCTGAGCGATATCGACGTCGCGCCGCTGGTCGACCTGGTCGAGGAGACCAACCGCGACACGGCCTACGAGGTCGGAGTCAGCGGCGTCTTTTCGCTTGACAAGGACTTCCAGGAGATCGCCGAGAGCGATCTGCAAACCGGAGAGACCATCGGCATCGCCGTCGCCCTGGTCGTACTGCTGCTGGTGTTCGGGGCGGTCGTCGCTTCACTGACGCCGATCGTGCTGGCGATCGTCGCGATCGTCGTCGGGCTCGCCGTCACGGCGTTGATCGGCCAGGTCTGGGAGCTCTCGTTCTTCGTCACGAACATGATCGTGATGATCGGCCTCGCGGTGGGCATCGACTACTCGTTGTTCATTGTTTCGCGCTTCCGCGAGGAGCGTGGCAAGGGTCATGAGGTCGAGGAGGCGATCGGCATCGCCGGCTCGACCTCGAGTAAGGCGGTGCTGTTCAGCGGTCTGACCGTGGTTATCGCCCTGGTCGGCATGCTGCTGATCCCGACCAACATCTTCATCAGCCTCGCCGCGGGCGCGATCATCGTGGTGATCATCAGCGTCGCTCAGGCGCTGACCCTGCTGCCGGCAAGCCTCGCCGTGATGGGCGATCGTGTGAACGCGATCCGCATCCCCTTCTTCGGGCGCGGCATCGGTGCCGAGTCTGAGGTCACGGGAATCTGGGCACGCATCTCTGGCGCGGTCATGAAGCGCCCAGCATCGGCTCTGATCATCGCCGCAGCCCTCCTACTGTTCCTCGCGTCGCCCGTCTTGACCATGAAGACCGGCTTCAACGGTCTCAGCACCCTCCCGGACAGTGCCCTCACCAAGCAGGGCTTCGACGTCCTGGACGACGAGTTCAACGCCGGGCAGAATCAGCCGGTACTGACCGTCATCTCGGCGGACAACACCAGAACACCCGAGGTCGAGGCTGCAGTCGCCGATCTCGGGCGCAGGATGGACGCGGACGGAGCGTTCGGCCCACGGCGCCTCGATCACACCGACGACGGCACGTTGAGCCAAATCGCGGCGCCAGTGGTCTTCGACCCCAATAGCCAGCCCGCCTATGACGCAGTGGAGCGTCTACGAAAGGAACACATCCCAGGTGCATTTGGGGATGTCGACGCCGAGGTGCTCGTGACGGGGGTGTCCGCGGGTGACCACGACTTCATCCAGCTGACGCAGTTCTACTTCCCCATCGTGCTGGCGCTGGTGCTGGGACTGAGCTTCATCCTGCTGACCGTGGCCTTCAGGTCGATCGTCGTCCCGATCAAATCGATCGTCATGAACCTGCTCTCGGTGGGCGCCGCTTACGGCCTAATGGTCGCCGTCTTCCAGCACGGCATCGGCAACGAGATCTTCGGTTTCACCCAAGTCGACGTCATCGAGGCCTGGATCCCGCTGTTCCTGTTTTCGGTCCTGTTCGGGCTCTCCATGGACTACCAGGTGTTCCTGGTCAGCCGGATTCAGGAGCGCTATCGCCAGACCGGTGACAACCGTGCGGCCGTCTACCAAGGGGTTGGCACGACCGCGCGTCTGATCACCGGCGCCGCGCTGATCATGGTGGCCGTGTTCGGCGGCTTCGCCCTGGGCGACCTGGTGATGTTCCAGCAGATGGGCTTCGGTCTTGCGGTGGCGGTCCTCATCGACGCCACGATCGTGCGATCGGTGCTCGTGCCGGCCACGATGGTGCTACTGGACCGCTGGAACTGGTACCTGCCATCGTTCTTGGACTGGATGCCCGACATTGCGGTGGAGGGTGGTCGCGCATCGGTTGACAGTGACGCCGAGGTCGTCGCCGGCTAGCCGGCCACTACGATCACGGCCATGGGAGACCTGGGGCCAACTCCACGGATCGGTGTGTGCGCCGCGCTTGAGCAGGCCAGGTGGGCGGTTTGGGACATGCCGGCGGCCCTCGTTGCGGACAACTATCTCCAGGCGGTGCGCGAGGCTGGCGGCATCGCGATCGTCATCCCGCCCGATGACGCCGTGGCCGACGACCCCGACCGTGTGCTGGACGCAATCGACGGGCTGCTGCTGATTGGGGGTCCCGACGTGGATCCCGGCACCTACGGGGCAGAGCGGCATCCGGAGACCGAGTCGCCCGTCCACGTACGCGATCGCATGGAGATCGCCCTTGCGGGGCGAGCTCGCGAGCGGGACATTCCGACGCTTGGCATCTGCCGCGGCATCCAGGTGATGAACATCGCCGCGGGGGGGACGCTGGAGCAGCATCTTCCGGACCGCCTGGGAAGCGACGGCTTTCATCGGAAGACCATCGGGACCTTGGACGGCAACGAGCACGACGTGAAGCTGGATGAAGGCAGCACGGCCGCCCTCGCCTGTGGAGCACTACTTCATGCGGTGGCCTCTCATCACCACCAAGCCCCGGCGGACTTGGGCGAAGGGTTGGTGCGGACCGGCGTCGCCGTCGACAACGACGTGACAGAGGCGCTCGAGGATCCGGACCGCCAGTACTACCTCGGGGTGCAGTGGCACCCGGAGGCGGATCAGCGCAGCTCGGTCATCGGCAGCCTCGTGACTGCCGCGCGCGAAGGTCTGAACTAGGAGTCGGAGGGCGCGTCGGCCGACTGGCCGCGCAGGCGGGCAATGCCGCCGAGGATCGTCGCCTGAAGGGCGATCATCAGCCCGATCAAGAACATCAGCTCACCGACGAAGCTGCCGCCTGCCATCAGCAGGATCACCCCGAAGGCCGAGAAGGCGACGCCCAGCCACATGGCCTTGAGGCGCAGCTCGCGGGTGCCAAGCATCGACGAGGAGGGGGAGGGCTCCTGAACGGTGGTCGACGTTGCCTCGACCTCCTGCTCCTCGCCCACGATCTTGCGGATCACCATCGGGCGTCCTTCACCGTCATCCAGTCGGCGCCGCGCCATGGCGAGAATTACGCCGAGTCCGCCGCCGAAGATCACCAAGCCCATCACTGCCAATGCCACGTACATCTCGTCCCCCGACGAATGGTCTGAGTCGTCTCCCTGTGGGGGGACTATCGGCAGGGTGGATGCGCAGTTGAGCCGGTGGAGAAAGTCCTTACGACTCGGGGTTCAGGGCCCGGCGCACGACGGCGACGTGGCCGGTGAGGATCTCTTCCAGGTCAGGAACGCGCTGCCCGCTATGGGCGTCGATCGCCACCACGCGCTCGCTGTCTTTTCGGCGCAAGACGGCCAGATGAAGTGGCTGATAGACGATGGAGCTGTCCTCGATCGAGATGTCTTCTGCAGGCAGCGGAATGGCGCGCTCGGTGAGGCGATCCTCGTAGCGCTCTCGGGCAGAGTCGGTGACCACCTCGCAATAGCGGCCGAACGCCTGATGGACATCGCTCTGGATGGTCCGGGCCTTGACCAAGGTCGGCAAATGACCTGCCGCGATGTCGACCCGCGAAAGCGACGGCACGTTCTCCCAGGTGCTGCTGCGCGCCAGACGCCCCGAGACCGCGTCATAGAGGTTCCAGATGCGACGGGTCCTCAGCTTGCGCCGGATGCGTCCCTCGTGGCGAGTGACGGCGATGCGCATGGCGTGCCAGGGAAACCACAGCAGACTGGCCTCGGCCACGGACTCGCGCCCGACCACGCCCAGCAAGCCGCGGGCTTCGCGATCCACCATGGTCTGGGCCTCGGCCGCGCCTAGGCGGCGTTCCCAGCCGATGGCCGAAAGCTCCGGCGCGTATCCGGCGCCAAGCTCGGCCGCCGCCGCGTCGCCGAGCTGTTCGCGAAGCTCGTCGGGACCCCAGATCTCGATGCCAAGCTCGCGCGCGGTGGTGAGCGCACCGGCGGAGGCACCTTCCAGCGCCACGACGATGCCTTTGTTCAGTCCCAGGTCGCGGACCACCATGTCGTGTTTGGCGACGACGTCCTTGGAAACCGGGCTCGACCACGCCTTGCACTCGACGCCGACCCGGAAGGTCATCAAGGGGTCGCTGGTGACCGCCATCACGTCGACCTCGTGTGAGGCGCTGGAGCGTCCTTCCAGCACGGAGTTGGTCGTCACCTCGTACCCGTGGCGGCGGAAGAACTCCGCAACCTGCTGCTCCAGCAGGCGCCCCCGTTCAAGCGGATCCGGATCGCTCATCAAACCCGCCTAGGCAGGGCTGTGAGACCTCGTACGGCCTCTCTCTTCACGGCGTCCCGGAGTCCTACGTTTGAGGTGCGCGGTCGGTTGACGGCCCGGCCGTGGCGGACGATGACCCCGGCGGCTCCGCATCCCCTCCCCGCAGGGCTGCCGAGGTCTCGTCGTCCTCGTAGCGGTCGCCCACCAGCAATGCCACGGCGGCGCTGATGCCGGCAGCGATGATCAGCGCCATCAACAGCAGGATCACGACGATGGTCCACGCGAAGGCTTCCATTGCGAGTAATCCTACTCGCGCTGGCCAGAGGCGCGGGCGCGAGCTGGCCGGCGTTGACCGCCACGGCCGAACCGGATATCAACCGAACATGACGGACGAGGCCTCACTCGTGAAGGCTGCTCTTGCCTACACGGAGCTGGGTTGGGCGGTCATTCCCGTCCATAGCGCGAGAGGCGGCCGTTGCAGCTGTCAGCGATCCGATTGCCCCGCCGTCGGCAAGCACCCCCGCGTCCGCTGGCGCGGATACATCGACGATGCTCCGGAAGCTGACGAGGTCCGCGCGTGGTGGAAGCGATGGCCGGACGCGAACCTGGGCGTCATCACCGGCCGGGTGTCCGGAGTCGCCGTGCTCGACGTCGATCCTCGTGCCGGGGGTGACGCAGCGCTCGCCGATCTCGTCGAGCGCTGGGGGTCATTGCCGAAGACGCCCGAGACGCGAACCGGGGGAGGTGGGCGGCATCTCTGGTTCATGCATCCGGAAGCCTCGCTCCCGAGCGCCGTGATTGGGGCCGGGTTGGAATTGAAAGCGACCGGGGGCACGGTGGTCGTGCCGCCGAGTCGGCATGCCTCCGGACGGCGTTATGAATGGATTCCTGGCCGGAACCCCTGGGCTGGGGAACTTGCCCCACTGCCGGGGTGGCTGTCGGCGATGGCGTCGGGAACCGTCGCCGGTACGCCTCGGCGCCATCCGCTCGGCGCCCCGCCAGCACGTACAGGTGAGGAAAAGGACGAGTTCGCTCGCGCGTGGAGCGAGGCAGGCATCTCGCTGCTCGAAGGTGATCTCTACTACGTATGTCCGTTTCATGACGACCATGATCCCTCGTTGCACATCGACGCCGAGGCCTGCCGCTGGTTCTGCTTCGGCTGTCGGCGCGGAGGTGGCATCGGGGCCTTGCGGCATGTGGCGGGCCGGCCGGGGACGCCCGCCAGGCGGTCCCGCCTAACGGGCACGGTAGGCCGCGACGAGCCGGTAACGCTCCCGGGTGAGCACCGGGTTGATGTGGTCGGCGAGTCGCATCACCAGGACGAGCTTCTCGCAATCACTGGCGGGGAGCGTCGCTATGGAGGAGTCGACGTCGGCGCCGTCGCATGCCTCTCCCCGGAGCCCGCCAACCGCTTCGACGAGGATGCGGTGATGATCAGTGTCTCGGGTGCTCACGTGGGCTATCTGCGCCACGTCGACGCCGTGCGTTTGCGCCCAACGATCGACGCGGCGATTCGGCATCACGGAGTAGCGACGTGCCGCGCGAAGATCCGTGGGGGATGGGACCGGGGGCGAGGAGACATCGGCGCGTTCGGCGTGGTGCTGCAGCTGCCCGCCCCGGATTGAAACCCGACGACGCCGGGGTGCGCCGGACACGGCGGTGAGGGGATACTGGGCGGCACAGTCGTCTGAGGAGAGGTGCCCTCATGTCCGATGCGCCCCAGAGCGCCGCCGCCATCCCCGACATGCCCGTGTTGGAGGCGATCGGGAACCGCCGCAGCATCCGCTACTTCGACCCGGAGAAGAAGGTTGAGGACTGGAAGATCCAGACCATCCTCCAGGCCGGTCGTCTGGCCAGCTGCCAGGGCAACATCAACGCCACCGAGGCCATCGTCGTCCAGAAAGAGACGTGTGAGCTCTGGGACGAGATCGAGGAGTGCGTCTCGGGCTTCAACGTCCAGATCATCAACCAGTGCTCGCACCTGGTGTTCTGGCTGACGAACCTCAACGCCTGGTACGGCCGCGCCGTCGACGGTCTCGGCAGCGTCGCGCTGGCCGGAGGCATGACGAAGTACCACGGCTGGAATTACGACTTCACCATGACCCAGACCATTCCGCGGCTGATGAGCTTCCCGACCGAGCGCACCGAGATCTTGCTGCGCTTCGAGAGCGGCCAGGCCGTGGCGCAGTCGATGCTCTGTGGCACGGGCCTTGGCGTGGGCAACATCCTGATCGCCTTCGGTCGCAAGCCCGGCGGCATCGAAAAGGCCTTCGGTCTGCCACCGCACTACCGCTTCACCTGGGGTCACGCGATCGGCTACGCCAAAGAGGACGAGGCCGCGGGTGGCCAGCGACCTCGGCTGAAGTTCGAAAAGCTCTTCCACAAGGACGCGTTCGGCACGCCCTATGAGCCGGACCCCGAACTGGAGCTCTTGCTTCGCGAGAAGGAAATGATCCAGCCCCAAGGTCCGCTACCCGGCCGCATCGAGGAGATCGACAACCTCGCGGCGGAGTTTGGCCGCGATGCCGGGGTCCTGCATTTCCCGGCGCGCGAGGTTGAGCGCCTCATCAACGACGAAGACTGGGACTTCGACGACGCCATCAAGGCCCGTGCGGCCGAGGTAATCGACATTGAAGGCCTGCCGGACTATCCGGATGAGATGCGCGAGACTTTCTCCGCGCTACTCCAGGAGCACGGCATCGACACGAACAAGTTCCTGCCGCCGGAGGCCTGATTCTGGCGACCGGTTAGCCGCCCGGTCGGTGTGCAAGGGTCACCGTGGTGATCGCGCACATCGACCTGGACGCGTTCTTCGCCGCCGTGGAGCTTCATCACCACCCGGAGCTCCGCGGCCAGCCGCTCGTGGTCGGGGGCGACCCCAATGGCCGGGGGGTGGTAGCGACCGCCAGCTACGCGGCGCGGGAGTTCGGAATTCGCTCCGCCATGAGTTCGGCCGAGGCCAGGCGCCGGTGCCCCGATGCGGTCTTCCTGCGGCCGAACATGTCGGCCTACCGCGAATGGTCGACCCGCCTTTGGGACATGGTGGAGCCGGAGTGCGAGGTGTTCGAGCAGGCCGGCATCGACGAGGCGTATCTCGAGCTGAACGATGAGGATCCTCTGGAGCATGCTCAGCAGATCCAGCAGCTCGTGCGCGAGAAGATGCGCCTCTCCTGCTCGCTTGGAGTCTCGGCGGCGAAGGTCGTCGCCAAGATCGCCTCGGACTTCGACAAGCCCGGCGGGATCACGTACGTACCTCCTGGTGAGGAGGCCGCGTTTCTGGCGCCGATGGCCGCCCGAAAGCTCCCGGGCGTCGGTCCTCGCACCGAGGAGCGTCTGACGAAGGTGGGCATCTCGACGATTGGTCAGCTCGCGGCGATGGACGACGACCACCCGCTACTGAGGGGCAAGTGGGGTGCGGTGATGGCGCTTCGCGCCCGTGGCATCGACAAGCGCACGGTGGGCTCAGAACGCGCCGAGCGCATCTCCATCTCGACCGAGCGCACCTTTGAAGAGGACCTCAGCGATCGGGCCCAACTCTCAGAGCGGGGTCGTGAGATGGCGGGACGGGTGGCCGAGCGTCTCACCGAGAAGGGGCGCTACGCTCGCACGGTGACCGTGAAGATGCGATACCCCGACTTCACCACGATCACCCGCGCGCAGACGCTCAATCACGCCACCGACGACGCGATCATCATCTGGCGTGCCGCCGCGATGCTGATCGGGGCGGCTCTACGAGTCCGGAATGAACCGCTGCGTCTCTTGGGGATCGGAGTCACCGGACTCAGCGACCAGCGCCAACTGACCCTCTTCCCCTTGGAGGGCCTTATCCAGGCAAAGGCATCCCCCAAACACGAGGTTGCCAGCTAGCCTCCCGGCCGATGCCGGACCTGCCGCCAAATCTCTTTCGCCCCGCGTTGGACGCCGTCCAGCCGTACCAACCAGGACGGCCCATCGACGAGGTGAAACAGGAGCTTGGCCTCGACTCGGTCGTGAAGCTGGCCTCCAACGAGGGACCGCGGCCGCCCTTTCCGCCGGCGGTTGAGGCACTGACGGAGTGCGCAGAGGCCCAGCGCCTCTATCCGGATCCTGGTGCCTGGGCTTTGCGCGACGAGCTCTCGAGGCAGTTGGTTCTGCCGACAGACCAGATCCTGGTGGGGGCCGGAATCGACGGATTGATCACCTCGATCTGTCGCGCAACCCTCGATCCGGGCGACGCGCTGGCGATGGGGTGGCCGTCATTCGTGCAGTGGCGGCTGGCAACGCTGTCCCAAGGCGCGCAGGTACAGACGGCGCAGCTCGCCAGCGACGGGGCGTACGACCTGGATGCTCTCCTGGCGGCGATCACGCCCGCAACCAAGCTCGTCGTTGTCGTCAGTCCCAACAACCCGACCGGCGGCGCGGTTGGGGCATCCGACCTCACAGCCTTCCTCGACCGGCTGCCCGATCACGTCCTTCTGCTCCTCGACGAGGCCTACTTCGAGTATTTGCCTCGGAACGGTCATGACGGGGCGGCGCTGGTCCGCGAGGGCCGCCCGCTGGCCGTGTTTCGTACCTTTAGCAAGGCATACGGACTCGCCGGCCTGCGGGTCGGGTACATGCTCGGACCATCCGTCCTTCTCGCCGCGATGGCGAAGGTCCGTAACGCCTTCGACGTCACTGGGCCGGCGCAGGTCGCGGCGCTGGCGAGCCTTGCCTCTGCGGAGGAGCACCTCGGACCGCGCATGGACGAGATCACTACCGAGCGATCGATGCTGGCATCAGGTCTTGGCGCGTTGGGGCTCACTCCGCTGCCGTCGTCCGCAAACTTCCTCCTGGTGCCCATGGGGAGCGCCGAGCGGGCCACAGCGGTCAACGAAGCGCTCCTGAAGCAGGGTGTGATCGTGCGCCCCGCGGGGCCTTTCGGGGCTCCGGACGCTCTGCGCATCACCGTCGGCTTGGCGCAGCAAAACGCGCGTCTTCTCTCCGCGCTCGCCCCGGCGCTGCTTTAACGGACTGTGCGGGCGTTAGCCGGTTAGCGCGCCAGTTGCCAACCGACTAGAGGAATCTCTAGGCGCCATGTGGGTCTCGTAAGAGCGCACCGATCCGGTCAGGGACTAGCCAGAACTGCGGCGGCGTCGTCGTTTCTGGCCCCGGCCGGCGCTAGGCGGGAACGGCAGCCATTGACTCGCGCACCCGCCGGAAGAGCTCGAAGAAGCTCATCGCGGCGTCCTGGTCGCCGGTGATCACGACCGTGCCCTCGGCGATCATCTCGTCGGGCGTTGCGCGTCCCTTGAGCATCGCGATCAGGGGCTCGTAGTCGGTCTCGATCTTCGCGTCCGGCTCGGGGGGCACTCCGAGCGAGAAGTCGGCCTGCTGGCCATCCATCACGGTGGAGATGTCATAGCCGTCGAGTAGTAGGTGGAGCCTGGCGTTGAGACCGTCGATCGAAACCGTTGAGGCCATCACGCTCATTCCCATGACCATCGAGCGCGGGTTGGCCGGACGCTCGAACTCGGCGTCATCCATGAAGCGCACGCCCCAGAGCGAGATCTCACGGACGACCGGGCCAAGGCCCTGTCCGAGCGCGCTGAGCTCATAGACCGGAACATTGGCCGGAGACGGCAAGGTCTTTCGCTCCAGCAGTCCCGCCTCTTCCAGGTCGCGGAGGCGCCGGGTCAGCAGGTTGGTGGCGATTCCGGGCAGCGCTTCGTGCAGCTCACCAAAGCGAGCGGGCCCCGGCAGCAGCTCTCGCACGATCAGTAGCGTCCAGCGGTCGCCGATGCGATCAAGAGCCAGCGCGAGGCCGCAATACTGACCGTAACTGCGGTTCGCCATGCGAGTCAGGGTAGCAGGCGCTTTAACAAATAACGTGCCACTTGGTGGCCGCGAAACCCCGCACGCACAGTAGCTTCTCGCCAGCTAGGCGGAGACCAGGTCCGGCTCCAGGTAGATGATTCGGGCCGTTGGGACCGCCTCGCGAATACGAACCTCCGCCGCGTTGATCGCGTCAGCGAGGCCCTTGGTCGTCAGGTCATGGCTGAACTCGATCTTGGCCGCGACCAGCAATTCATCGGGCCCGATGTGCTGGGTCTGCATATGGATGAGCTGGCTCACCTCAGGCGCGCCCACGATGGCCGCTTGAATCGCCGTTTGGTCGGAGGCGCTCGCCGACTCACCGATCAGCAGGCTCTTCAGCTCGAGCGCCAGGAAAACCGCGATCGTGATCAAGAGCACGCCAATCAGCAGCGTTGCGATCGCATCGAAGCGTGGCTCGCCGGTGATCACCGAAAGGGAAATGCCGGAGATCGCGAGGAGCAGGCCGATGATCGCACCGGTGTCTTCCAGCAGGATCACCGGGATCTCGGGGCTCTTCGAGCGCCGGAGAAAGCTCAACCATCCGCCGCCTTTGCGGAGCCGGTTGGCCTCCCTGATCGCGATCCGGATCGCGGAGGCCTCGAGCACCATCGCGACCAGCAGGATCCCGATGGCCCACTGCGGAGAGTCGATCTCGTGCGGGTCTTGCAGCTTCTGGGTGCCCTCATAGACGGCAAAGAGTCCACCGAGACTGAAGAGGACAAGGGCGACCATGAACGCCCAGAAGTACCGCTCGCGGCCGTAGCCGAACGGGTGCTGGGGGGTGGGCTCCTTCTTCGCCTGACGTCCGCCAAAGAGGAGCATTCCCTGATTGGTGGTGTCGGCGACGGAGTGGATGCCCTCGGCCAGCATCGCCGACGAGCCGGTTATGGCCGCTCCGAAGAACTTCGCCACCGCAATCCCGGCGTTGGCGAACAGGGCCGCGACGACGGCCTTCTGGCTCCCCTCATGCATCGATCGCTGCCTCCGGCACGCGCGAGATCATCTCAGGCCGCGACAACGATTTCGCGACCGAGCAGCAACCCAGAAATACACTTGTCGCCAGGGAGTGGCCGGGGCCTGGTGGCCCAGCGCGTCTTCAAAACGCGCGGGGAGGGGTTACGCCCCACCCAGTAGGTTCGATTCCTACGCCGCTCCGTGGGTCGAAGCAAGTGGGGCGCCCCGGGGCACTCAGCCGGCCGGGGCGCCGCCGGTCCGCCTTACGTGTGGCCGGGGTCCAGATGTGCTGGACTGCCATGAGTTGACTCCATCAGGTCTGCTCAACGCGACCTTGCTGTCTACTCAAGCGGCGAGGCCGTCGTTACTCGGCGATATCCGCGATCCGGTCGATGAGGTCCGCCGGTAGGTCAGCGAGCGTTCGTGAGTAGATCTCACGGAGGTCGTCTCGGCCGTGGATATCGAGCTTTCGGTAAGCGCTTGCGAGGTGGTTCTCGACGGTTCGGCGGGCCAGCCGGTAGTCGTCCGCGATCTCTCGTGAAGACCTACCTTGCGCGGCCAGACGCGCCATTTCTGCCTCCCTCTGGCTGATGACGAGTACGTGCGCGGCCAGCATGGGCGTGCTCACGTCCGGAAAGCGCGACGAGATCAGCAGGCTGCGGGCGCGGGACCATGGGCGCGTGCGACCTCTTCACCTCGAGCCACCGCGGTGGCGCTCGCAAGAGCTGCGGCTTCGGCGGCGGTATCGCGGCCCACGATCACCGGATTCATGGTTTCAGCGTAGCCTGAAGGCGCGACGCGGGATTCGCCATATCGGCACGGCCTGTCGAAACCTAAAGCCCGCCGTTCGCCTAGCTCGACCTGGTCTCCTGAGGGTGTGGGGTCGTCGGTGGCCGGTTTGATGGGTCGCGGCCGGGACGGCGCCCCGCTGGCATGCGCCGCCGTTCCATCGAGAGGGTGATCGTCTTCCCCCGCGAACCTCACGCGGCCTTCCCACTCACCACGAATTCGCCAAGAGAATGAGCATGAGCGAGACCACCCTGCACAGCCGGAGGCAAGCGAGCTGCGCAAGAAGGCCGTGAGTCAGGCCTACTTCTGGGTGCCGTGGATGGTCATCGCGGGTCTGTTCGCGCTGAAGTTCACGCTCTAGTTCGGGGGGCGATCGCCCCGCACGTACTCCGTAGAAGGGCCGCCCAGTGGGCGGCCCTTCGCATGTAATGCCCCGTGACCCTGGGCGACGTCCCGATGAGTCACGGGGGCTGGCGAGTTGTCACGGCACCGTGATTCCGTGCCAGTGCTGGGAAGAAACTTTGATCAGTTCGTTAGGTCGGGTCATTCCGGCTTTGTCCAAAGCCGATGCGAGGGAATGCTCGCCCTCGTGCTCCAAAGCCCAACCCACTTCGCTCGTGTTCTTGGAGTGCTCCTGGCAATGCTCGTCATCGCGGGCCCCGCGGTCGCGCCATCCGGCGCTCACGCCGCAGGGTGCACGTTCGGCGGCTCGTCATGGGGCACGAACAAGCCCAAGCTCGCCGACGAGGTCGTGAAGCTCGTCAACGACTACCGCGGCAGGCAGGGCCTTGCCCGTGTGAGCAGCTCGCCTACTCTCACCAAGGCCGCGGTATGGAAGTCGGGCCACATGGCTCGCTACAACTACTTCAGCCATGAGGACGCCGCTCCGGCAAGCCGTTCGACCGGTGAGCGCCTCCTCGCCTGTGGCTACAAGGGTGGCTCGTGGGCCGAGAACATCGCCTTTGGCTACACCAGCGCTCGCGAGGTCATGCAAGGTTGGGTCGCATCGCCGGGGCACAAAAAGAACCTCGACAACCCGACGTACAAAGCCATTGGGGTTGGGGCGGTGAAGGCTCCGGGCAGCGGCCCGATTTACTGGTCACAGGCCTTTGGTGTGCAGGGCGCCGAAAGCAAGGCCGGCCCCCGTCGCGACAAGCCGGTTCGCGTCAGCCGTGTTTCCCGACTCAAGCCCCGTCAGCAGCAAGCCGTGAAGTTCAACATGTCCAACGCTCGACCGGCGCGAATCATCGTCAAGGCTCTGAACCCCAAGGGAGCCCGTGCTCTCGGAGTTCGGCTGCACTGCAACGGCAAGCGCATCGCCGCCGGTTCCGGCAAGCGTGGCAAGCCCGCCGTGATCTCACGCAGAATGCCGAAGGGTCGCTGCGCCGCGATGGTCGTAAACGGCCGGCAGAATCTGCGCTACAAGATCACCCTGACCATCAGGTAGCGCCCGACCCGCGTTCCGCGGGTCGTTGAACTGAGACACTTGAGGCGGTGACAAACCGCCAGCCGCAGATAGAAGCCTCCAACGCGCGGGGCGCCGGGTGCGGCTGCAAGTTGCCTCCGGACTTTTTGGGTGACGTGCTCGCCGGGCTTCCCGGCCACGACGACCCCGCCGTCCTTCGAGGCGCTGAAGGCTTTGACGATGGCGCCGTTTACGAGCTGCCCTCAGGGCCGGCGCTCATTGGCTCCCTCGACTTCTTCACGCCCATCGTCGCCGATAGCGCGACCTTTGGCGCTATCGCCGCGACAAACGCGCTCAGCGACATCTTCGCCATGGGTGGACGCCCTGTTTTCGCTCTAGCCATCGCGGCCTACCCACGCGATGGTGGACCCGACGGGCTCCGTGACATCCTCCGCGGAGGTGCCGAGGCCGCGTCGTCGATGGGCTGTCCGGTGCTGGGTGGTCACAGCATCGACGACCCAGAGGTGAAGTACGGCCTGGCGGCGATCGGCACGGGCGATCCCGCCCACTTGATGCGAAACGATCGCGCCGAGGCAGGTGACCGGCTCGTCCTCACCAAGCCCCTCGGCACCGGTATCGCGGTCGCATCCGGTGATCCGGCCCTTCTGGAGCCTGCCGTCCAGAGCATGCTCGTCTCAAACGGTCCCGCATCGAGCGCAGCGCTCGCCGCCGAAGTGCGCGCCGCAACGGATGTGACCGGCTTCGGTCTACTCGGTCACCTGCACGAGATGGCAAGCGCCAGTGGACTGAGCGCCGCGATCTCTCGTAGCTCGATACCGTTGTTTCCTGGAGTCGCCGATGCCGCCGATCAGGGTGTCGCCCCGGGGGGCGCAGGGAGGAACGCGCAGGCGCTTGGCGCTGCAGTTGATCACCTGGTTGCGGCTGCGGACACGGATGTGATTCCGCTCTACGACCCCCAGACGAGCGGTGGTTTGCTGCTGAGCGTGAAGCCGTCGAGACTCCAGGACCTTCTGCGGGCGCTTACCGAGAAGGCTGTCCCCGCGCACGTCATCGGACGATTTGAGGCCGGCACGACGGGTGCGATCGGCGTGGACGCCTAGCGCTCCATCCTCGAGCTGGTCGTCTACGCCCTCGCGACCTTCCTGATCGCGCTCATCGGGGGCCTGGTCGGCCTGGTGCTCGGCAATCTCCGACTTCCGATCACGCTTCTTTTTGCCGGCTCAGCCGCGGCCGGCGCGGGAACGAACATTGCCGTCAGCGCTGTCGCAGCGAGCACCGCTTCGTTCGGGCATGCCCGCGCGGGAAGGGTGGATTGGCGTCTTGTCGCATGGATGGCTCCTCCATCGGTCGCGGCGGCGTTCATCGGCGGCTTCCTGGCGGGCCAAGTCTCCGAGGCTCTTCTGCTCTCGGTCATCGCGGTGGTGCTGCTTTACAGCGCTCGTGAGGTGCTCAAGCCGCCCAAGCCGGGTCCGCCGGGCGAACGTCGGGTTGGGACGGCGACCCGTGCACTGGGTATTGGTGCGGCCATTGGCCTGCTGGGAGGAATCGTCGGCCTCATCCTGGGTGCATTGAGACTGCCTGCGCTGATCCGCATCATCGGGCAGCGTCCTGAGGCCGCAGTAGGAACGAATCAGGTGGTGGGAGCGGCCCTTGGCTTCGCCGGCCTCGCCGGACATCTCGTCGGGTCCGGTGTCGATCCCGCGCTGGTCGCGGCCGGAGCGATCGGAGCAGCCCCGGGAGGCCTCGTCGGAGCTCAGTTGACGGGGGTGTTGTCCGAGCAGTGGCTGCGCCGGGGAATCGCCATCGCACTCCTGGTATCCGGCCTGGCCATCGTCGGGCGCCTGGTCTTTAGCTAGCTCTCGCTGTGCCGCGTCTGGCAGGCTGAGCCAATGCATGCTCAGGATCCTCGCCGACGCCTGCCGAGTGTCAACGCGGTGCTCGCCGACGGCGATACATCGGCGCTGATCGCACGATATGGGCGAGGAGCCGTGCGGGCTGCGGTTCGCGAGGCGCTTGAGACGCGCAGGTTGGACGGAGAGAGCGAAGAGAACCTCCACGAGGAGGTGGCACGAACACTTGCCTCCGGGCCGGTCCGAGTCCTCAACGCCACCGGAGTGATCCTCAATACGAACCTCGGTCGAGCGCCGCTCGCCGATCGAGCCATAGCGGCGATGACCGACGCGGCGGGGTACGCCGCAATCGAATGGGATCAGAAGACCGGAGAGCGCGGATCGCGCGATGACCACCTTGATCCCCTGCTGCGAGAGCTCATTGGCGCCGAGGCCGGCATCGCCGTCAACACCAATGCCGGAGCGGTGTTGCTTGCCCTCGCGGCGACCGCCTCGCCGGGTGAAGTGCTGGTATCGCGCGGGCAGCTGATCGAGATCGGCGGCGGGTTTCGGGTGCCGGAGATCCTGGAGTTGTCCGGTTGCCGCATGGTTGAGGTCGGCACCACGAACAAGACGCGGATTGACGACTACGCACGAGCCCGAGGCGAGCAGACGACCGCACTCCTTCGCGTGCATCCGGCCAACTTCACGATGGGCGGGTTCGTGGAGTCCACCCCTTTGGCCGAGATGGTCGCCTTGGCGACAGAGCACGGACTGCCCGTCATCGACGACCTTGGCAGCGGTCTGCTGGACCGCGCCACGTTCGCATTTGATGAGCCCGGCGTCACCGAAAGCGTGGACGCCGGCGCGGATCTAGTCTGCTTCAGCGCAGACAAGCTGCTCGGTGGCCCTCAGGCGGGAATCGTGGTCGGCAAGGCGGCCGCGATCGGGCAACTACGCCGACATCCGCTGGCGCGCGCGCTGCGCTTGGACAAGTTGCGCGTTGCGGCACTCAGGGCAACGCTTCAGCTCCATCGCGACCCTGCTGAGGCACGCCGTGAGGTTCCTGCGCTGCGAGCGCTTGCAGAGGAGACGCCCGAGCGGCAGGAGCGAGCGCGCGCCCTTGGCAAAGCGCTGGGGTGGGAGGTCGTGCCCTGCGTCGCGCGAGTCGGTGGCGGGGCACTCCCCGGCCATGAGATCGCGAGCTTCGCGGTTGTCGCTCCCGGCGAGCCGGAGGAGATGTCTCAGCGTCTCCGTGAGCTAGACCCGCCGGTCGTAGGTCGGATCAGCGGCGGGAAGCTCCTGCTCGATGTCGCGGCTCTCTCGGCAGCCGAGGCTCACGAACTGCCGGGGCTGCTGCGGCAAAGGGACTAGTCGCGGTGCCCGGTCAGCCGATCACGATCGCGACCGCCGGGCATGTCGATCACGGCAAGACGACTCTTGTTCGAGCGCTGACCGGGCACGACACCGATCGGCTCCCGGACGAGAAGCGGCGAGGCATGAGCATCGAGCCGGGCTTTGCTCCGTTTGATCTGCCCGGCGCCCCGCCGATCAGCGTGATCGATGTCCCTGGCCACGAGCGTTTCGTCCGCCACATGGTTGCTGGGGCGAGCGGTGTCGATGCGTTTCTGCTGTGCGTCGCCGCCGATGACGGGGTGATGCCTCAGACACGTGAGCACCTCATGGTGCTGGAACTCTTGGGGGTGAACCAGGGGGTCGTCGCGATTACCAAGTCCGATCGCCATGATCCATCGAAGGCCGGCAAAGACGTCCGCGATGCACTGGGTGATGACATCGCCGTGATTCCTGTGAGTGCCGTGACCGGGGAGGGGCTTTCCGAGTTAAGAGATGCGCTCGTCGACTTGACCGAGGGTCTGTCGAGGCGACCGGCGTCGGGCCCTACCAGGTTGTTCGTTGATCGCGCATTCACGCTCAGCGGCGCCGGCACCGTCGTGACCGGCACTCTCTGGGGTGCAGCCCTGAGTGTGGGTGAGACCCTGCGTGTTGAGCCAGGTGGGCAAGAAGTCAGGGTGCGCCGGCTGCACGTGCATGGCAGCCCCCGGGAGCGGGTGGAGGCGGGGCGAGTCGCCGTGAACATGGCCGGCATTGCTCCTCGCGACATTCCGCGGGGCTCGTGTTTGGTCGCAGCTGGCAGCGAGATCGCATCGACGGACGAGATCCGTGCGACGATCGACTGGCGTGCGCCAGTCGATCGTCCTCTTCGGTCGCGTCGACGCATGCAGATGTTCATCGGCACGGCTGAGGTGAGCGTGCGATGTCGTCTCGTCTCCACGCCAGAGGTTCTGACCGGCGAGACGGCGACGGCAGAGCTTCGGGCCGAGCGGGCGGTAGCCGCATGTGCCGGGGACCCATTCGTACTCCGCGACGGCGGGAGAACCGTAGGCGGCGGCGTTGTGCTGCCACCGACTCGTACCGAGACGCCCGGCGAAGTGCCCGCCGCGGAGACGGCCTCGCCGAAGCTCCTCGCCGACGTTGGCGAAGAGCTTGCCAGCCGTGGCCTTACGGGTCTCGGTGCGGACGGATTGGCGGAAACGGTCGGAGCCACTCAGCGACCCGTCGCCCGGGCGCTGAGGGAGCTAATGGGCCGCCGCGAGGTTGTGTCCATCGGCGATCGCTTCGTCGACGCCGCCACGCTCGAAGCGGCCGTGGGTGCCGCATGCGCCCGGTTGAAGGATCGACCCCAGACCCTGGGAGATCTCCGCGACCTCTGGGGTGTTGGGCGTGACCGCGCGGTGGACATCGCGGAGTACATGGACAGCCGGGGACTCAGTCAGCGAAAAGGCAATGCGCGCGTCGCCGGTCCTGAGAGGTTCGCGAGCGACAGCTGAACGCGCTGTGACTGCCGAGTGGGCTGTTAGCGTGGCCCGTCGTGGATCTGGCGGCTCGGCTCATCCTCGCGGTCATCCTTCTTTGGGCGGCGGCAGCGAAGGTACGCGGTTTCGCGTCGTTTCGAACGACGCTCGACGCGTTCGCCGTTCCCGAGGGTCTGAAATCACCGGCAGCGGTTGCGATCGTGGCGGTCGAGGCGGCGCTGGGTGTCCTGCTATTGGTGGGTTTCTTCACCCCCGCGGTAGCCCTTGCCGCGGTCGGGCTTGCCGGCCTCTTCGTGGTCGCGCTCCTGTTTGCCCGTTCCCAGGGGCATCGCCGCTTGGCCTGCCGGTGCTTTGGCGGCTCCCGTGCGCACGACACCCTCGTGCTGAGTTTGCGAGCCGCCGCCGTGGGAGCGCTGGCAGGGCTCGTCGCCGTTGGTCTTCCGAGCGTCGGTCAGGACGAAATCCTGCTCGGCGCCGTGATCGGGCTTGGCGCGGCGGTGGCGGTGCTGGCCCTCCTGGTTCTTGCCCTCTACCGCCAGGTCGGCGTCCTCTCTCAGCGCTTGGCGCCCAGCATGGCGTTGGAGATCGCTGAAGAAGGCCCTGTATTGAACAGCCCCTCGCCCCCACTCGAGAGCCTCGCGGGGCGTGGCGCGGAGTTGGTCGCGTTCGTGTCCGAGAACTGCCGCCTCTGTCATGAACTGCTTCCGGCGTTCAACGCGTTGGAAGGCGATGAGGTGACCGTACGCGCAATCGAGGAGGCGGCGTCACCAGATGTCTTCGCGAGCTGGAACGTTCCTGGCACGCCATTCGTCGCCCTGGTTATCGATGGCGTCGTTCGGGCGAAGGGCCTCGTGAACACTCTCGAACAGATCGACGGCCTCATCGACCTCGGTAAGGAGCGTGCACGCGGTGCCGCCTGAGCCGAACTTCGTCGATCGCCTCGGCCGAGGGCTGGCCGACCGCATGGCCTCCAGCACCACGCGGCGCTCGTTCGTCGCCACCGTCGGTGCAGGTTTACTTGGTCTACTCGGTGCCTCCAAGACCACGTCCGCACCTCCGGGAACCGTGCCGGGCACTGAGGTCGTGGGCCGCTGGTTCGGCTTCTGCGGCCACTACTGGACCACTGGCTCCTGCCCCAGCCCGCATCACTTGCCGCGGGTCGACTTCGCCGGCTTCCCGGTCCGCCCAAGCGATGGCCGCCCCGTCGACAACCTCGGTCGGCTCGTCGACGGAGCAGGCCGGCCCGTCGATGAAGATCGTGCTCCCCTTACTGACCCCAATGGCGCGGATCTGCCGCCGGCGCCGCGAACACGGATCTGCGAGGACTGGGTCACTCGGGACCTCGGCACGAAAGCGGTCACCCAAGGCGCCTGGTACCGGTGCTGCGATGGACAGATCCGCAAACTGACCGACTGCTGCATCACCCAGCGACGCCGAATCAACGGCGACAGCGGCGCGCTTCAGGGCTACTGCGCTCGCGGGCGCTACGTCTTCTGCGTCGTCTATGTCGACACCGGAGTGCCGTGCTGACCGAACTCGTGGTCTGCACCGCATGCTTCATCGCCGGAGTCTCCGCTGCCTGGTCTCCCTGAGGATTTTCGATGATCGACACGATCACTCCCGCCGGGTGTGGGAGCCGCAACCGCTACGTCATTTCACTGCTCGCCTTCGCGGTCGCTGCTGTCGCGGCAGCCGCGACCCTCGGTGCAATCGTGGGTGCCGTGGGCGGCCTGTTCACGCCGTCTGTCGGAATTCTGCTCGCCGCCGCCCTCGCGGTACTCGGCGTCGTACGTGAGCTGGGCATCGCACGCATCAGCGTTCCGGAGAGGTCCCGTCAGGTCCCCGAGCACTGGAGGCGTGAGCTCCCGCTGCCGGTGTGGAGCGCGGGCTACGGGGCGGGCTTGGGCTTCGGCATCCTGACTCACCAGGTGGTGTTCACCTTCTGGGTCGTACTGGCCGCCGTGCTCGCGATCGGTGATCCGGTCGTCGGCGCGATCTGTGTTGGGCTCTTCGGCGCGGGACGCGCCGCGATGGTCGGCATCCCCACCTTCGGCACCGATGGTTGGCGCCAGCGTGTGCTCGAGACCATGAGTCGTACGCGCAGACCGCTTGGCTGGGTGAACGCCTTCGTCGTGGCGGCCGTCGCGCTGACGCTCGTGGCGCAGCCCGCTCTGGGGATGGACGCACCCGTCGGAACAGGGCAGACCGACCCCGCGGCATCCGGAAAGACCTTGGCGCGGACCGTGACGGCCAATGGGATCTCGACCGTGGTGGTCGCGGCGCCGGGGCGTGACCCAGTTCGGTACGAGAATGCGCGGCATCCTGCACTGAACTCGCGCCTCTTGGCCGTCACCCGCAATGGCGGGATCAGCATCCTTGAATGGGCGAGCGGGCGCGAGGTCTTCCGCCTCGACGGCCCGATAGAAAAGCCCGCGATCTCATGGCCGTGGATCGCGTACCTGCGCAAACGAAACGGCTCCACGTCGTTGGAGCTTCGGAACATCCCGCGCGGTACGCGGAGAGTGATGGCCACCGCCGGCAGGCGCGAAGACCTCGGGCGCCCGGCGATGCGCGGGGGTTGGCTGGCCTGGCATTTCGCCACCGGCAGGCGGTCGCAGCTGTGGCTGACCAATGTTCGCCGCCTCAATCGCCGCACGCTGATCGCATCGAGCCGCACCGGCATTCACATCAACCCGTCGCTGACCAACACACACATCGCATGGGTCGATCAGAGCGCGACCACCTCGCGCTTGGTGGTCCGAAAGATCAACGGAGACCGCCAGCGCTCGATCGCGAGGGTGATCGGCCGTGACCGAATCTTCTGGACCACGGCGCTGACGAACAAACGGGCCTACGTCACCCGGTGGAGCCTCCGCGGCCGCCGCGCAAAGATCATCGGCAGGGCCTGGCGCTAGGCACCGGCCAACCGGGCCGGTTGGCCGGTGCTTCGCACCTCCCTCGGGCAGAGCCCGTCTACTTCTTGACTACGACGGTCGGCTGTTCGAGCCCGGCCACAACCGTTTGGAGCGTGAAGCCCGGTGGCGGCCCAGCCAGCGCGGAGGGGCTGTTCCCGAGCGCGATCGCGCCTGCTGCCGCAGCAAGCCCGAGCGCTCTGGCAAGCCGTCCGGGTCCGAGAATGGGAGGCCTTATGACGACAGCCACACTAGCCACCGCGATCGGGGGATAGCACCCCCAGGCGATTGGCAGGCACTGGAGAGCCGCCTTTACCCTCGCGGCCGCTTGATGATCGAACTATGAAGGCGGCGTAACGACCCAACGAATCGCTTAGCAATTCGCCTCGAATACGCGACCCTCCACCGCGGTGCAGGGGGTCCTCCGTCTTTCAGCGGCGCTTGTCGTGAGCGTTGCCGCGCTAGTCGTCGCCGTGCAGCCCGATGGGGCGCGCGCCGCCGGGGCGTGCGAGTACAACACGGCCTGGGGCACCCCGGATGAGGGCTTGGCCAAGCAGGTAGTGGATCTCGAGAATCAGCACCGCGCCGGTCTGGGCCTTTCCAGCGTGGCGCATTCCGCCACCCTTATGCAGGCTGCGGAATGGAAAGCCGGCCACATGTTGGGCAACGGCTACATGGACCACGATGACCCGGCACCGGCTCCGCGCACGGCCGACGAGCGTCTCGTCGACTGTGGCTACAGGTCACCGACCTGGGGCGAGAACATCGCCTACGGCCAGAGCACCGCGAAGGCGGTCATGGACAGTTGGCTGACCTCGGAAGGTCACCGCGAGAACATCGAGCGCCCAGCCTTCACCGCGATCGGCGTCGGCGCCGTGCGCAACTCCGGCACGCCGGTCTACTGGACCCAAGTCTTCGGTCTGGGCGATGGCGAGGTCCCGTCTGTTTCGCTCCTCGATCTCCCTGTACCCGCGGCTGCTCCGGCATCGCCGGCGAACGTCGCGCCCGTTGCCAAACCGTCCCACGCGCGGGCTTCCAGGGGCAAGCGAACAATCAAGCGGCGTGGCCGAGTTGCCGCCCGGCGTGCTCGCGGCGTAGGCATCCAGATGCGCACCGCGACCAAGCTGAGCGTCAAGGTTCGGGTCAAGGGCCGCAAGGGCACTCGCCTAATGCTCCGCTGTGGCGGACAGGTGAAAGCCCGAGGCATCGTTCGCAAGCGCTCGTTGGTGAGACTGAATGCGCGCAGAGTCGTTGGCACCAGCTGCCGAGTGATCATCCGCGCTCCGAAGCGCACGGTCAGCTACAGGCTGATCGCCGTCGCCAGCTAGCCGCTCTCGGTTCCTCGCCCCGCCACGTAAGTGGCGATGGTCGTGGCCTTTCGCGCTGGCCTAGCGAATGAGTGCCGCGTGCACGACGTAGCTGCCAAGCCGCGCTGCCACCCGCGGAAGGTGTCGCTCCAAGCGGTAGACCGTGCTCCATACCGCGCGATTGGCTCGGCTCTGTTCATCCAGATTGTCGCGCATGGCCTCAGAGGGCATTCCGAGGCTCAGCGTCGTCACGTCTCCGAAGGCCGAGAGCTCTCGGCGCATGCACCGAATCGAACGGGGTTCGTACACATCGCCTCCCGACCGTAGACGCTTCAGAGCTTTCCCTGCGACGGGCGCATCGGCGAGAGCTCGCTTCACGAAGGTTCGGGGTGCGAGGACAGCGCGCGGGTTCTCGGTGACGACAATGACTCGTCCACCCGGTCTGACGACCCGAGCCATCTCGGCGATGATCCGCCCCTGCGCCACCGCATCGAATCGGGCGAGGGTGTAGGAGCTGAAGGCGGCGTCAAAGCTGTCGTTGCGGTACGGAAGGCGCCGTAGGTCGGTGCTCAGGGTCTGGATGGGGCATGGCCACTCCTTGAGCGCCTTCGCGGCGGCATCCGCGTCAGTTTGCGTCACCCCGATGCCCACGTAGGACCCGACCAGATCCCGGGGTGCGAAGGCTCCTGCATCGCAGCCGAGTTCCAGGAGCTTTACTCCGCCTGTGGCAGCGGGAAGGAGGTCGCGTAACCGGCGTTCATGAAGACCATCCAGTTCCTGTTCAACGCGGCCGCGATCAGGGTCGCGGTAGAAGGTCGCCTCGGGGGCCTTCGTGCTGGTCGTCATCACCCATCCTTTTTCACTTGGGCGCACGACGGTAATGCCGCCAGGCGGCCTCGTCTCCTGGACGGCAGGACAGTAACTGCTCAGGAGTGGCCAGGCCGGAGCGAGCCGCGCTTGCGGCGAGGTGATCGCCGGCTAGGCCTCGTGGTGCTTGCGCTGGAGGTCGGCAGCCTGCGAGACCCAACTGTCGCGCCGAATCCGGCCCGGGAACTCCGTCAGCTGATCCTCGACGAGCTGCACGGAGGCCTCGTCCAGGTCGGCCAGCTGCTTGAAGGTCACGATCCCGTAGTCGTGTAACACACCCTCGAGCACAGGGCCGACGCCCTTGATCTCCTTCAGATCGTCTCTGACCCCGGCAACGGGAGCGGCGACACCGGCGATCTTCATTCCCGGCGCCGTGACGGCAGCGTGTGCGGCCTGCTTGCGACGGCTTGCCTCGAGTTCCGCGATGCGGGCGTCCTTGGTAGCGCCAGCCGCTCCGTGTGCATCGGTCGACGATCCCGATGAGCTCTGGAGCGCTTGGACTTCTTCGCTGAGTTGCGCGTTTCGCGCGTCAGCGCGCTGTTGCGCTTCCTCGCTCGCCTGAGCGCGGCGGGTCAACTCGGCGATCTTTTCGCTTCGTTCCGAGGCGGCACGGCTCGCGGTTTCAAGTTCGCGTTCGAGTTGGTCGACCCTGACGCTCCGCTGGCCCGACTCGGTACCTCGCCTCTCCGCGGCTTCCAGAGCGCTCGATTTCGCCGACAGCTCGGCCCGAAGTCGCTCGACCTCGCTCTTGACCGAAGCCCCACCGTCGGCGGCGCCAAGCCGCCACAGCCGGCTGAAGATCGACCAACCAATCAAGATGCCGACGACGAGCGCGACGATCAGCAGCAACACATTCGCTGAACTACCTTCCCACTGATTCCTTGTCTCACGCATAGGGAGCCTGACTCTATGCGCTGGGCCGCGGACTATCCGTGCTGGAGGCCTGAAATCGTGCCGACAACGCCAGTCCTTCTGCGCGGCGGCGAGCATCCGGATTGGCTCTAGCGACCGGCTCCGTGCAGGTATGCGATGTCCGACGGCCGCGCGGCCTCCACGCGCTTCTCCTCGAGGCGTTCTGCCCAGCTCTCGCCGATCACAGGCCAACGCTTCAAGGCAAGGTCATGGCGCAGGTACCAGGTGTTCTCCGCCCGCGCCGATTCACGCGCGGTATTCATGACGTCGAGGCGCCCCATGAAGGGAGTGTGCCTGCCATGAAGTCCTACTCCAAGCCTCGACCCCCTGAGGGCTCCGAGCACAAAGACCGATGACTCCAAGGGAGGCCGCTGAGTGAGGCCGCGCTTTGACTACTCTCATGGCTTTCTGACCAACCGGAGCTACTCTCCCACCCATGACTACGACCGCAGCAAGAACCGCGCTGATGATCAATGGCCAGGTCGTTGATTCACTCGGTGCTCAGATCGCCCTCGACGACGGTTTCGTGCGAGGCGATGGAGTCTTCGAGGGCATGCGCGCCTACGATCGACGCCCTCGGACCCCTGCAGAGCACCTGGACCGCCTGGAGCGCTCCGCCGCAGGCGTGAGTATTCGGCTTGACCGTGCGCGGCTGGAGGCTGAACTTGCTCAGTTCTGTGCTGCGACCGCGAACCCGGATTGCGCCATCCGTTTGATGGTGAGCCGCAGCGGCCAGACGGTGTGGCGCGAAGAACCGTTCCCTCCCGACTCCGCCGGCCTCAGCCTTCTGCCCGTCGAGCATCTCGTGACGCCGCTTCTGATCGGCTCCAAGACGCTCTCCTACGCGGCCAACATGCAAGCCAACCGGCGGGCGAAGGCCGCTGGTCACGACGAGGCGCTACTGGTGCGTGCTGGCGACCGGGCGATCCTGGAAGGCCCGACGTCGTCCTTTTGCTGGATCGAGGGCGATCAGCTCGTCTTCCCGCCGCTCGAGGAGGCAGGCGTTCTCGACTCCATCACGCGCCGACTTGCCGTCGGCGCGATGCCGTCCACGACCCGTCTCGCCGCTATCGACGAGCTCGCCAATGCGGACGGAGCGCTACTGATCTCCACCGTGCTGGAGGCGCAGCCGGTCGCCGAGGTGGTGGGAGTCGCGAGTTTCGATCCCTCCGCACCTTCGGTTCAGGCCGCGCGCGCGGCCATCAAAGCCGCCATTCGCACGAGCATCGTAGCGCTCTAGTCCTTGGCGCTTAGGCAGCGTCGTCGATCAGGTTCATGATCCCGTCCGAGGTGTTCTCGAGCCGCAGGTTGATGACGCTCTGATATTCGTCTGATGCGTGCCAGGCTTTTGCGGCGGCCTTGTCGTCGAACTTGATGAGGAAGGTCACGGGTCCGCCAAGACCCTCCATGGCCTCGCTGTTGAAATCCGCCGCGAGAATCTCTCCGCCTTGGCCCACGATGGAGGCGACGGCGGGTTCCGGGTATGCGGCAAACGCGTCCAGGTTGCTGATTCGGTAGTTGGCGACGACGTATGCGGGCACGGTGCTCCTCGACTGGGAGTGCAGGAAGATCGCCAGTTGATCCGGGCCGACTCCCCGCGTCAAGCGCTAGTCGAGTCCGCTAATCAGCTCGCAATGACGTGCGGCCGGTGCGCTCAGCACACTCGAGGATGATGGCCGCCGCAGAGCGGGCGTGCGGCACCTCTGTCTTCCAGCAGGACACGCTGATGCGCATGGCCGTTTCGCCCGCCCATTTTGTTGACCCGCACCAGATGCGTCCGTCGGCCTGAATCTCGGCGATAAGGGCTTCGGTAGTGGCCCCGTCGCTCAGTCGGCACAGCACCTGGTTCAAGACGACGTCATTCAGGATCCTGAGGCCGCCCGCCCTGAGATCGGCGGCCATTGCGGATGCTGCCTCGCATGACTGGCGCACTAGCGCCGCCACTCCCGTCCGGCCGAGCGTGCGCAGTACCGACCACACCTCGATCTGTCGGGCGCGTTGAGACGACTGGGGAGTGTGGTGCATCGCCTGGAACCCCGCCTCCTGCGGCAGATAGCCCGCGGCGGCGGTAAACGTCCGCAGCAGATCGCCGGGGCGGCGCACAAACGCGATGCCACAGTCGTAGCCGACGTTGAGCCACTTGTGACCATCGGTGGCCCACGAGTCGGCTCGGTCGAGGCCTTGGATCAGCTCGTGCCGCTCGGGGTCCGCGAGGGCCCAGAGCCCAAAAGCGCCGTCGACATGGAGCCAGCCTGAGCGGGCGTGGGCCCAGTCCGCGAGCTCATCGAAAGGATCGAACGCCCCGGTGTTCACCTCGCCGGCCTGAGCGCAGACCAGGACGGGTCCCTCGATTTCCGGCAAACGGTCGGCTCGGATTCTGCCCTGATCGTCGCTGGGGACCACCGCGACGCGGCTACGCCCAAGGCCGATGAGGCCAAGCGACTTCTCGAGAGTGCTGTGGGCCTGCTCGCCGAGCACCACAGTGAACTCGGGAGCACCGAACAAGCCTTGAGACTGGGCGTCCCAGCCAAGCCCCGCCAGTAGCGCGTCGCGAGCGGCCGCAAGGCACGTCGCATTCGCGACCGTCGCACCGGTGACGAACGCGACCTCCGTGTCGGCGGGCAGCCGCAGTACGTCTAGTAGCCAGTGGCGTGAGATCTCGTGCAGTTTTGCCGCCACAGGCGACATGACCGGCAGTCCTGCGTTCTGATCCCACGCATCGGCCAGGAATGCGCTGGCAAGCGCGATCGGAAGCGTGCCGCCGGTGACGAATCCGAAGTAGTTCGGTCCGGTGCTGGCGACCGTGGCCGGCTCCCCGACGTCGTGCAGTAGCGCCAGGGTCTCCGAGGGGTTGGCGCCCTGCTCGGGGAGGTCCTCATCGAAGGCCTCAAGAGCCGCGAGAGCCTGTGCGTCCGGGACAGCGCGTCGGTCGTCCACCGTCGCGGCGTAGCCGACGGCCAGGTCGAGGGCCGAACGGATGAGATCGATGTTCGTACGCATGGGGCGCACTATGGTCGATGACCCGGTCGATCGACCCTTAGCTCACTGCGGCGCGGCTCTTCTTCAGTCGCTTGGTTGAGCGTGCGCGCTCTCCTGCGTCGAGCTCGACCTTCCTCAGGCGAGTGTGCTCGGGGGTGACCTCCACACACTCGTCCGCGGCGATGAACTCCATTGCCCGCTCAAGACTGAACGTGGTCGCCGCCGTGAGCCGCACGGTCTCGTCTGCGGCCGCGGCCCGCATGTTGGTGAGCTTCTTTTCACGGCAGATGTTGACATCCATCTCGTCCGGGCGCGGATGCTCACCCACGATCATGCCCTCATAGACCGTGGTGCCGGGAGAGACGAACAGCGTGTAGCGATCTTGAAGAGTCTGGATCGCGTGACCGGTCACAGGGCCTCGGCGATCAGCGACGACGCTTCCCGAGGTACGGGTGCGAAGCTCGCCCATCCACGGTGCGTAGCCCTCGAAGACGTGGTTCATCAGGCCGGTGCCACGTGTTTCGCTCAGGAAGTCCGTGCGAAATCCGATTAAGGCGCGCGCCGGCACGATGTAGTCGAGCCTCACCCAGCCGGTGCCGTGATTGGTCAGGTTCTCCATGCGAGCCTTGCGCTCGCCAAGCAGGCTCGTGACGGACCCGACGTGATCCTCGGGCACGTCGATCGTGAGGCGCTCGGTCGGCTCGTGGAGCGTGCCGTCGATCTCCTTGGTGACGACCAATGGCTTGCCCACGGTGAGCTCGAAGCCTTCTCGGCGCATGATCTCCACGAGCACCGCCAGTTGAAGCTCGCCCCGACCCTGGACCTCCCAGGCGTCCGGTCGATCGGTCGGCAGGACGCGAAGAGAGACGTTGCCGATGAGCTCCTGATCCAGGCGGGCCTTGATCATCCGGGCGGTGAGCTTGTCGCCGTCCTCGCCAGCCAGCGGTGACGTGTTGGTACCGATGATCACCGACAGGGTGGGCTCGGCGACGGCGATGACGGGCATCGCGCGTGGGTCCTCAGGATCCGCGAGCGTCTCGCCGATCGTGACCTCCTCGATGCCGGAGACCGCGATGATTTCTCCCGCGGCCGCTTCCTCTACCTCGACCCGATCGAGGTTCTCGGTGACGTACAGGGAGCCAAGGCGCACGTTCTGGATCGAGCCATTCGCGCGACACCAGGCCACTTGCGCTCCGCGACGGATCTTTCCGTGCTGGACCCGGCAGAGAGCTATCCGCCCGACGTATGGCGAGGCATCGAGGTTCGTGACCCAGGCCTGCAAGGGGTGATCGGGGTCGTGCTCAGGGGGCGGGACGTGGTCGAGGAGAGTCTCAAACAGCGGCTTGAGATCGGTGCCCGGCGTTTCCGGATCGCGCGTGGCGGTGCCCTCTCGGGCGTTGGGGTAGATGATCGGGAACTCGATCTGGTGGTCGTGCGCATCAAGGTC